>NZ_PSUC01000090.1:0-15636 GCF_002931635.1 Rathayibacter sp. AY2B7
CGAGCTGATCGCCGTCCGCCCGCGCTGACGCCGAGCTGATCGCCGTCCTCTGATCCGGACGCCGCCGACGCCGCCCTGGTCTTCCCCCTGCTCGTCGGCGTCTCGCTGCTCGCCTCGGGCGCGACGGCCCTGCTCCGCGCGGCCGGTCCTCGTGGCGTCCGGAGGCGCCTCGAGGAGTCCCGCGCCCTCGCCGCGGCCCTCGGCGGAGGCCCGGGCGCGCGCGGATGCAGCGCTCCCGGCGTCCTCCCGGCCTGCCTGCGGGTCGTCGTGGGCGCCCTCCTCCTGCTGGCCGCCGGCCCGGCCTACACCGCGGCCGCCCTCGTCGCCGCAGCCCTCTGCGCACTCGCCCTCGCGCACGCCGTCCGCCGTTTCGCCCAGGGCTCGGAGGACGACCCGCCCGTTTGTGCCGCGGTCGCCGCCACGGCCGCGCTGCTCGCCTTCGCCACCGTCGCCACGGCCCAGGGGATCCTCGGATTCACGGGCGTCCCGGCGCACCTCCGGGAGTTCGATCAGCAGGACCTGAGCTGGACGGCCGCCCTCGTCGGAGTGGTCGCCGCGTGCGGCCTCCTGCAGCTGGCGGGACGCGCAGCGGAACCGGTGGCCGCACCGGCGGCGGGCGTCAGGCGGCGCGGCTGATGCTCGGAGCTCCGACGCTCGATCCGCCCCCGCACCTCGTCCTCGACGGCAGCGCGGTGCGGCTCGCGCCCGCCCGCGGCTCCGTCGCCGTGATCACCTTCTGGATGCAGTTCCACAACTCCGGCACCGCCTCCCTGCACGACCTCGCCCTGTTCTGCGGCTCCTTCACCGACGGCTCGGGCGTCGAGCTCGACTACGACGAGGCCCCGGTCACCGTGGTCGGCCGGCCCGAGCGGGTCGCCCCGGGAGCGGGATTCGTGGCCGTCGCGCACTACACGATCGCGCCGCCGCGGGCGCCCCGGACGCTCCGCCACTCCATCGTGCTGCGGGGCCGCACGAGCGACGAGCGGCCCTTCACCGACGCCGCCGCACTCGAGGTCCACGTCGATCCGAGGCGCACCCCGGAGGTCGGGTTCCGTCCCCCGATAGCGGGTTCCGACTCCTTGCGGTGGAGGTCAGCGACGATGCGATCGCATGAAGACTTCTCACCACCGGGCCGGATCGGCCAGGGTAGAGGGATCGCGTCGTACGGAGGACGCGCCAGAGGAAGGGACTCCGCCGTGAGGGGAATCGCAGAAGGCAGCCGACCGATCGTCGATCGCGGAGTGTCCCGCCGGGACACCGCGGCGGCCGCGTGGCTGGCCCAGAGCGGCGTCGACGTCCGCGCGAACGGCGCGTTCCGCATCGTGGCCGACACCCTCTGCAACGACGGCGTCGACGTGCTCCGGATCTGGCACTCACCGGCCCGCCTGCACCGCACCTCCGCCATCGGCCCGGGCGTCCGCCTGATCATCCCGCTCGAGGGCGCGCTCGTGATCCAGCCGGACGATCCGGCGGCGCTCGAGGTCCGCGTCGCGCCGGGCGACATCGCCTTCCTCCACTGCGACTCCCCGTTCACGATCGTGACCGACACCCCGAGCGCCCGCACCGAGATCGCCCTCGACCGCCCGCTGCTGGGCCTGGTCGACTCGGCCGACCGTGGCGCCGTCGTCACCGAGGCCGACGCGGCCAGCCGCGGCATCCTGCTCTCGACCGTCAACGCGACCTTCGGCTCCACCCTCGACGCCGACTCCCCCGCCTTCCCCCTGGTGCGGGCCGCCGTCGAGCAGCTGGCGGGCGCTGTGCTGGCGACCTCGCTGCCGCGCGAGAGCAGCGAGGACGTCTACACGCGCGCCCTCGCCCTGATCGCCGCGATGTCCACCGACCCCCGCCTCTCGGTCCAGGAGATCTGCGAGCGCCTCGGCGTTCCGAAGCGGACGCTGCAGCGCACCTTCGCGCGGAACGGCACCACCGTGTTCGACGAGATCCGCCGCGCACGCCTCACGACCGCGCGCGCCCTCCTCGGTGGGAGCGACTCCCCGCCCTCGCCCGAGCACGTGCTGAGCAGCTACGTCCGCTCGCAGCGCCTGCGCCGCGACCTGCTCCGCCTCGAGACGGTGCCCGCCTCGAAGCTGGGCTGACGCCGGGACCGCGGCGCTCTCCGCGTCGACAGCCCCGTCTGCGAGGGAGGTCACCGCGCGGGCGCACGCCTCCGGTCCGAACGCTCCGGCTCGGAGGCACCGTCGCCGCCCCGCGCTCAGCCCGGGTACGGCACCGACGCCGCCGGCCACCCCGACGCCGCGAGCTCCGCGCGCAGACGGTGGTGGTGCTGCACCGCGCCGAGCGAGTCGGTGCGGAAGGCGATCGCGAGGGCCGCGTCGGCCCAGTAGGCGTCCCAGCCGGAGTAGCGCTCGAAGACGCGGTCGCCGACGGCGGCCAGCAGCTCCCAGGCGCGCGCCGCCGGGAGGTAGCCGGCGACGTAGGCGTAGCGGATCGCGCCGATCGTGCGCTCGGCGTCGCCCGCGAGCAGGAGCAGCGGCGGACGCCCGTCGACCGCCTGGGCGAGCTCGAGGAGGTGGAACTCGCTGCCGCCGGTGAGCGCGGCGACCCGGGAGCGCATCCGCTCGGCGTCGGCGGAGGCCGAGACCTCGGCGAAGCGGGTCGAGAGCGGCCCGCGGGTGAGCACGTCGGCGACCAGCAGCTCCACGTCGTCGGCCGAGGCGATGCGGAAGTCGCGGTCGAGCGCGACCCGGTGCTCGACGAGCGGATGCAGCGGCAGCTGCTGCCACGGCGCTCCCTTCGCTCCGTCGGCGTAGCGGCGCCGCAGCTCCTCCGGGAGCTCGGCCCACGAGGGCTGGAACGCGAGGGAGGAGTTCCAGCCGGCGAACGAGAAGTCGCTGACCGCGTCGAGCGCGAGCAGCTGCTGCTGGCGGAGGGACGGGGTCGGCGAGCCGGCCGCGCCGAGGTACGCGAGCTGCTCGCGGCGCGGCGCGCGCGCATCCCACTGCTGGAAGCCGACCGTGGCGGCGAGCAGCCCGAAGGCCAGAGCGAACGCGAACGCCGTGAACGCGACGACGCTCTCGCCGCCGCCGAGCGCGAGCCCCCACGCGAAGCCGACCAGGCCCACCGGAGCCGCGAAGGCGGTCACCAGGAGCGCGCGGCGTCCGGCGCCCTGACCGCGACGATGCGCATCGGCCGCCCGCGCGTAGCGCAGCCGGGGTCGGACGGGGAACTCGACGTCTCCGGGATGGTTCTGCAGCGGCACGGTCGCAGCCTAGGGGCGCAGGTCGCGCCGATGTGTGCTTGCCTGGTCGCATGACTCTCGCCGAAGCACTCCTCGAGCGGGCCGACCTGCAGAAGCGGATCGAGGCCCTCCAGTCGCGGATCGTCGCGAACGCCTCCTACCAGGAAGGGGAGGAGCCGACCGAGGACCCGGCCGAGCTGCTCGCCGACTGCACGCGCGCACTGGGCGAGCTCGAGCGGCTGGTCACGGCGATCAACCTCACCAACGCGACGGCGACCACTCCCACCGGAGAGGTGCTGACCGCGGCGCTCGCCCGGCGCGAAGCCCTGCGCGCGCGGCACAGCCTCCTGACCCGCGCGGCCGACGCGGCCGCAGGCGAGCGCGGCTACCGCCAGCTCCGGAGCGAGCTGCGCCGCCTGCCCGCGCTGCCGGTGCGGGAGCTGCGCGAGCAGGCGGACGCCGTGGCGCGCGAGCTGCGCGGGCTCGACGCCGACGTCCAGAGGACGAACTGGGGGGTCGAGCTGCAGAGCTGACACGAGACGCGGTGAGTCGGTAGGCGCACCGGAGCGAGCACGCACCGTCGGGCCGGCGGTTCATCCGGCCCTCTGTCACGCGGTGGGCAGCGTCCCGGCTCCGGCCGTCACTCACAGCCCAGCACCGAGGACCGGTGACCGCGCAGACAGGACACCTCATCACCATGTGCTGGCCGGTGCGCCGAGGGCGGGTTCGGGGACCTCACCGCGTCTCGGGCGCACGCGGACGCCTACCGGGTCGGGGCGGGATCTTCTCGAACGGGGACGTGGACGCACGCCGCGCTCGGGGCAGCGGCTCCTCGAACGGGCATGTGGACGCCTGCCGGGTCCGGGCCGGTGTCCGGCCGGCCGCGCCCGCCTTCCCGCCGCTCAGTACTCGATGCGCCCGCGCCGGTCGTGGAACTCGCCCGTCGGCCCGTCGGAGCCGAGCAGGGCGAGCGCGACGGTCGCGTCCGTGCCCTCGGTGACGGTCTGGTGCCCGCCGTGTCCGTTGAAGTCGGTCGCGGTGTATCCGGGGTCGCTCGCGTTGATCCGCATCGCCGGCAGGTTCTTCGCGTACTGCACGGTGAGCGCGACGACCGCCGCCTTCGACGCCGCGTACGGGATCGCGGTGACGGGGAACTCGTCGTGGCCCTCGGTGCTCAGCCAGCGCGGCCAGCCGACTCCGGACGCCACGTTCACGACGACCGGGGCCGCGGAGGCCCGCAGCAGCGGGAGCGCGGCCTGCGTGACGCGCACGATGCCGACGACATTCGTCTCGAGGACGCCCGCCATCGCCTCCGGGGTGAGGTCGTCGACGCCGAACGAGGTGCCGAGCACGCCGGCGTTGTTGACGAGCACGTCGAGCCCGGGCAGGGAGGCGATCGCGGAGTCGACGCTCGCCTGATCGGTGACGTCGAGGCGGACGGGGTGGGCGCCGAGCGCGCGGGCGGCGTCGCCGTCGGCGGTGTCGCGGATGCCGGCGTAGACGGTGTGGCCCGCCTCGAGGAGTCGGCGGGCGGTCTCGAGGCCGAGGGAGCGGTTCGCTCCGGTGATGAGTGTCGTGGTCATGCGCCCATCCTGCGCGGGTCGTCGGGCCTCGACCAGGCCGCGCTCGACGGGGGGACCGGCAGTACCTGGCTCGGCGACGGCGGGCGGAGGAGGATGGGCGGCATGGAGGAGTTCGCCGCGGTGCTGCGCTCGTGGCGCGACCGCATCCGTCCCGCCGAGGTCGGCCTGCCCGCAGGCTCGGGCCGCCGAGCCACGGGCCTGCGCCGCGAGGAACTGGCGGCGCTCTCGGGCGTGAGCGTCGACTACCTGGTGCGGCTCGAGCAGGGACGCGCGCGGAACCCCTCGCCGTCGATGCTCCGCTCGCTCGCAGTCGCGCTCCGGCTCACGGACAGCGAGCGCGACCACCTCTACCGGGTCGCCGGCGCCGCCGTCCCCTCGCCGGGCGTCGTGCCGCAGCACGTGAGCCCGGGCGTTCAGCGGATCGTCGACCGCCTGGGCGACGTGCCGCTCGCGGTGTTCACGGCGGCCCACGACATCCTGCTGTGGAACCCGCTCTGGGCCGCCTTGAACGGCGACCCCTCGGTGTACACCGGGCTGGAGCGGAACCTCGTCTGGCGGCACTTCACCTCCGGACACGCGGGCACCGAGTTCGACGCGCAGCACGAGGAGGACTTCGCGAGCGACCTCGCGGCCGACCTGCGCGCGGCGACCGGGCGCTACCCGCGCGATCCGGCGCTCGCCGCCCTCGTCGCTCGGCTGCGCGAGGAGTCGCCCGAGTTCGAGCGGCGCTGGGCGGAGGCGCGCATCGCCGAGCACCGCGCGAGCCGGAAGACGGTGACGCGGACGCCCGTCGGACCGATCACGATCGACTGCGACGTGCTCACGGCTCCGGGCACCGACCTGCGGATCGTCGTCTACACGGTGGCGCCGGGCAGCGAGGACGAGGCGCGGCTCGACCTGCTGCGGGTGACGGGGCTGCAGGCGCTGAGCACGGCGCCGGCGTGAGGCGGACGGGCGCGGCTGGGGCGCGCACAGCGGAGCGGGGCGCCGGCTGAACCGGGCTGAGCTAGTCGAGCGGGCTGAGCCGAGCCGGGCGGGGTAGGCCGGGCTCGTCCCACGGCGGGCGGGACCGGCTCGGCGCGGCAGACGGCGCAACCTGCCGATGCGGGCGAGCGGCGGCGAGTGACGGCCGAGGTGGACGGCGAGACGCGTCCGCGGCGCCGACGTCCGCGCCCCCGGACCCCCCGCCTCCCCCGCTCAGGACGCGCAGTACGCGGTGATGAACGCGTAGAGCTCGCCCTTCTGCTCGGCGGTCGCGGCGACGACGACGGTTCCCTGCCGGCCCGCGGTCTCGACGGTGACCGGCATGCGCGTGCCGACCTTGTCCTCGGCGAGCGCGTGGGTGTCGCAGCGGGTGGGGACGGCGTCCAGGACCACGGAGTCGAAGGTCCCGGCGGGAACGGAGCGGTCGAGGGTCCAGGCGTCGGCGGCGTCGGGCGGCTGGAGCAGGATCGTGGCGTCGACGCTGCGGAGCACGAGGGGGGTGCCCCGGACGTCGGCGGTGATCGTGAGGCGCGCCGGCTCGTGCGCGGCGCCTCCGGACGTGTCGATCCGCAGGGCGAGGTCGGCGTCGACGGTGCGGGCGAAGCATCCGGACCGGGCGAGAGCGTCGACGAACGAGAACGGGTCGTCGGCGGGGTACGCGTGCTCGCCGTGGCCGTCGATGGCGAGGACGACCTCGAGCGCAGCGGGCGCCTCCGCGGCAGGGCAGGCGGGCTCGGGCACGTCGACGCGGAGGTCTCGCGAGGTCCTTTCGGGGACGCCCGTGCCGCCGGTCCAGGTGAGCGGGGCGGCGAGGCGCGGGTCCGTGAGGCGGGCCGCGGTGACCTCGATCGGGGCGCCGCTCCCGTTGTGGACCTCGAAGGCCATGGTGCCGCCGGCGATGTCGGACCGGTTCTGCTGGACGGAGACGGTGACCCCGGGAGCCGAGGCGGACGAGGCGGAGGAGCGGGCCGGGTCGGGGGCGGCCTGAGCCGGGGTCGCCGCAGCCGGGGTGGCCTCGGTGCCGCTCGGGGCGCCTGCCGCGCCTCCCGGCGCGCAGGCCGCGAGGGCGGGCAGGAGGAGCAGCGCGGCGGCGAGGGCGCGGAGGCGTCGCATCGTGCCTCCCTCCGCTCGCCGTCATTCTGGCGCCCCGGACCCCTCTTCGCGAGCGGGCGCTCCGGCGCCCCTCAGCTCGATCGATGCGTCACGAACGGTCGCCACGGCGGCCGGATGACGACCGTTCGTGACGCATCGCCGGAGCGGCGGGGGTGAGGACGCGGGGACGCGCACCCATCCGGGTGTGCGTCCGCTCCGAAGAAGGGCGGGGACTTCAGGAGGAGACAGATGGCACGCGGCAGATGGCACGTCGGCACGATCGTCGCGCGAGTGCGCGCATCCGCAGCGATCGGGGCCTCCGGGCTCGACGCGGTGGAGCGGGCGGAGCGCCGGGCAGAGGTCCTGCGCATCGCCGGAGGAGTCGACTCCGGTCGTCTCGGCGACGACCAGGCGATCGCGGCGTTCGGCCGGATCGTCGACGGCCTGCAGAGCGACCTGCCCGGCTCGGCGCTCGGCGCCTAACCCGCGAGCCCGGCGTCCCAGCACCCGCCCGGAGCGGACACCCGCCGGGCCGACCTCCCGAGCCTCCGCGGCGCTGAGACCCGCCGGGCGAGCGTGCCGACGGCCCACTGGGCGCCGAGACCCGGCACCCCGAGCGCCCGCGCGCCGCGGAGCCCCGCTACCCCAGCGTCCCGAGCGCGATCCGCGGCAGCAGCCGCTGGATCGCGACGGCTGCCGCGCCGCGCGCCCACTCCACGAGCCCGCCGTCGTCGACGAGCAGGGCCAGGGGCGGAGCGTCCGGGTCGCGCGTGGCCGCGATCGCGGCGTCCACCACCGCGGCCTGCTCCGTGTAGAGGGCGACGCCCTCCCCGGCCAGGATCACCGTGCCGGACATCGAGAGGTTGCCGATCGCGGCGATCATCGTCCCGAGCGCCGTGCCGGAGTCGGCGAGGATGCGCTCGGCACCGGGGTCGCCCGCGCGAGCGGCGGCGAAGCCCTCGGCCAGGATCAGCTCGCGGCCGGTGGCGACGAAGAGCTGGCGGAGGAGCGAGGGCAGGCTGAGCATCGCGGTCGAGCAGCCGCGGTGGCCGGCCTCGCAGACGGGGCCGGTGGGATCCAGCGGGTAGTGGCCGCCCAGGCCGAGCCCCGCCTCCGGGGGCGCGACCACCCGGTCGTGCACCACCAGTCCGTAGCCGACGCCCGCCCCCACCGTGAGCACCGCGAAGTGCGGGATGCCGCGGCCCCGTCCGAACCAGTGCTCGGCTCCCGTGAGCGCGACCACGTCGTTCTCGAGGGCGACCGGCAGCCCGAGGGCGGCGGAGAGCGGAGCGGCGAGGTCGACGTCGCGCCAGCCGAGGAACGGCGCGCGGCTCACCCGGCCGTCGGCGGCGATGCTCCCGCCGAGCGTCACGCCCAGGCCGGCGAAGGCGGAGGGGCCGCCGAGCTCGTCGACGACCGAGACGATCGCGGCGATCACGTCGGCGGGCTCCGTGCCCGGCAGCGGGCGGACCAGCTCCCGCTCGGTCCGAGCGCGCAGGTCGGTGCGGACGGCGAGGACCTCGGTGCCGGTGATCTTCACGCCCGCGAAGCTCAGCGCGTCGGCGCGGATGTCGAGCGGGCGGGCGGGGCGGCCGACTCCGGTGCTCTGCTCGGGGCCCTCGACGACCAGGCCGCCGTCGAGGAACGGGCGCGCGAGCCGGGTCAGGCTGGCGGGCGAGAGGCCGAGGCGGCGGCCGAGCTCGGCCCGCGAGACGGGACCGTGGATCAGGACCTCGCGCGCCAGGAGCTCGGAGGAGCTCCCGGAGGCGTCCTCGGCGACGATGGTGTCGGTCACGGGGCTCCTTCTTTCCGGCCTGGTAGAAAGCTACCGGCAGTGCGCCGCTCCAGGAGCGGATCCGGACACTCGCGCCGCTCTTGACACCCCTATTACTTCTGCTCTAGAAATAAGCCATGCACCGCAGCATCGCCCCCACGAACGACTCCGTGACCCTTTCCGGCCGGGAATCGCGCCTCTTCCACTTGCAGGACGGGGGCACCAGCGTCGTCGTCGACGCCCGCCTCGTCACCTTCCCCACTATCGTGCACTGGGGCGCCGCGCTCGGAGATCTTTCCGCCGCCGAACTATCCGCCCTGGCAGACGCCGCCCTCCCCCAGCGCGTCTCGGGCGGGCTCGACGCCTTCGCGCCGTTCGGCCTCGTCGCCGTCGAGGCCGACGGCTGGCAGCACGCCCCCACCTTCGAGGGCACCCACGAGCGCGCGGCCGCGTCGGAGCGGTTCGAGGTCGAGAGCATCGAGGCGCTCGGCTCCGCCCTCCGGACCGTCGCCACCGGCGCGGGCGTGCGCCTGACCGTGGACCTCGAGGTCGACGCGGCCGGCCTGCTCACCCAGCGCGCCGGGGTCGAGAACCTCGACGCCCGCCCGTTCCGCCTCGAGCGCTTCGAGCTCGGCTTCCCGCTCCCCGCGACCGCGCGCGAGATCCTCGACACCACCGGCCACCACCTCCGCGAGCGCCACCCGCAGCGCCGCGCGCTGACCATCGGCGAGCACACCCGCCGCACCCGCCGCGGCCGCCCTGGCGCCGACGCGACCCTCCTCCTCGCCGCGGGCACGCCCGGCTTCGGCTGGGAGCGCGGGCTCGTGCACGGCGTCCACCTGGGCTGGAGCGGCGACAGCTCGCTCCGCGCCGAGCGCACCGTCGAGGGCGTCTCGCTCCTCGCGGCCGGCGAGCTGCTGCGGCCCGCCGAGATCGAGCTCGCGCAGGGCGAGAGCTACGAGACCCCGGTCGCCTACGGCTCCTGGGGCGACGGGCTCAGCGCTCTGCAGGCCCGGTTCCACGCGTCGCTCCGCGCCCGCCCGCAGCACCCCGTCGCTCCGCGGCCCGTCACCCTCAACACCTGGGAGGCCGTCTACTTCGACCACGACCTCGCGCGCCTCACCGCCCTCGCCGAGCGGGCCGCGCGGATCGGGGTCGAGCGCTTCGTGCTCGACGACGGCTGGTTCCTCGGCCGCCGCGACGACACCGCCGCGCTCGGCGACTGGACCGTCGACCCCGCGGTCTGGCCGGAGGGCCTCACTCCTCTGACGGACGTCGTGACCGGCCTGGGCATGCAGTTCGGCCTCTGGGTGGAGCCCGAGATGATCAGCCCCGACTCCGACCTGGCCCGCGCGCACCCGGAGTGGATCCTCGGCCCGGCCGGCCACCTCCCGGCCTCGGGGCGGCAGCAGCAGGTCCTCGACCTCTCGCAGCGCGGCGCGTTCGAGCACGTGCTCGACGCCCTCGACGCGCTGCTGACCGAGTACCCGATCGCGTACCTCAAGTGGGACCACAACCGCGACGTGATCGAGGCGGTCTCGCCCGCCACCGGCCGCTCCGCCGTCCACGAGAACGTGCTCGCGCTCTACCGCCTGCTCGACGAGCTGCGCTCCCGGCACCCCGGCGTCGAGATCGAGTCGTGCGCCTCCGGGGGCGCCCGCGTCGACCTCGGGATCCTCGCCCGCACCGACCGCATCTGGACGAGCGACTGCATCGACCCGCTCGAGCGGCAGACCATCCAGCCCTTCACCCAGCTGGTGGTGCCGCCCGAGCTGATGGGGCAGCACATCGGAGGGCCGCGGTCGCACTCGACGCAGCGCACCCACTCGCTCGCCTTCCGCGCCGGCACCGCGCTGCCCGGCCACCTCGGCATCGAGTGGGACGTCTCGGATCTCGCCCCCGCCGTCGAGGAGGAGCTGACCGCCTGGGTCGCCTTCCACCGCGAGCACCGGGCGCTGCTGCACACCGGGACGGTCGTGCGCGCCGACCTCGCCGACGACGCCGCCTCGCTCTCCGGAGTCGTCGCCGCCGACCGCTCCGCCGCCCTCTTCACCTTCGCCCAGCTGCGCACCGGCGAGACCTACCCGCCCGGCCGGATCACGCTCCCGGGCCTGGACCCGGAGCGCACCTACTCCGTGGCGCTCGCCCCGGTCACGTCGCCGCTCGGCGGCCCCGGGCAGTCGCCGCTCGGCTGGGCCGAGCACGGGACCGCGCTCCGCGGCCGCGTGCTGGGCACCGTCGGGCTCCAGGCCCCCGTCCTCGATCCGGAGCAGCTCGTCGTGCTCGTGCTCACCGCCCTCTGACCCGCCCTCCCGGCGCCGGAGCCGACCCCGCTCCCCCGCCGCCGCACCTGCTCTCGCACCGCCCTCCGCGGTCGAGCGCGCCCTGAGACCTGTCCCCACGCGCAAGGAGGCGCCGCATGTCCGCTCATCCGCATCCCCCCGGGTTCTCCCGGCGGCTGTTCCTCTCGGTGCCGCTCGCCGCGGCGTCCGCCGCCGCCCTCGCCTCCTGCGCCTCCTCCGGCGCCGGCGACGGAGTGACCACGCTCGACTTCTTCCAGTTCAAGGCGGAGGCGGTGGAGGACTTCGCGCGGATCATCCGCGAGTTCGAGGCGGCCAACCCGGACATCCGGGTCATCGCCAACAACGTGCCCGACCCCGACACGGCCATCCGCACCCTGCTCGTCAAGGACAAGGTGCCGGACGTGCTGACCCTGAACGGCAGCGGCTACTACGCCGACCTCGCGAAGGCCGGCGTGTTCCACGACTTCACCGGCGACGAGCTGGTCGAGCGGGTGAACCCGGCGGCCCTCGACATCCTCGCCGCCCTCGGCAGCTTCGAGGGGAAGGAGGTGAACGCGCTCGCCTTCGCGAACAACGCGGACGGGATCCTCTACAACCGCACGATCTTCGCCGAGAACGGGATCGAGGTGCCGACCACCTGGGACGAGCTGATCGCCGTCTGCGAGACGCTCACCGCCGCCGGGATCACTCCTTTCTACGGCGCGCTGCTCGACAACTGGACCGGCGCCCCCGCCTTCAACGCGCTCGGCGGGCAGCTGCAGCCGGACGGCTTCTTCGACGCGATGCGCGAGGAGGGAGCGGCGCTCGGCCCCGACTCCCCCGTCTCGTTCACGAAGGACTACGCGACGACGATGGAGCGGCTCGGGCAGCTCTTCTCGTACACGCAGGAGGGCTCGTTCGGCCGCGGCTACGACGACGGCAACCAGGCCTTCGCCGCGGGCGAGGCGGCCATGTACCCGCAGGGCATCTGGGCGATCAACCCGGTGCGCACGAACAACCCCGACATCGATCTCGGCGTCTTCCCCTACCCGGTGCTCGACGACCCCGCGGACACGCGGGTCACCTCGGGCGTCGACGTGGCCGTCGCCATCGGCCGCGGCACTCCGAAGCTCGACGCGGCCCGCCGCTTCGTCGACTTCCTGCTGACCCCCGGAGTCGTCGAGCCGTACGTCGAGAGCCAGGCCGCCTTCTCGCCGCTGGTCGGCGCCGCACCCAACTCGGACCCCACGCTGGCCGAGCTGCAGCCCTACTTCGAGCAGGGACGGCTGATCGGCTTCGTCGACCACCAGATCCCCGCGAGCATCCCGCTCAACCCCACGCTCCAGGCGTTCCTCGCCAGCGGGGACGCCGACGCGGCGCTCCGGACCCTCGACAGTGAGTGGCGCAAAGTCGCGGCACGCACGACCAGGAAGTGACCCCATGACCACGACCACGACGGCCGCCGCGCAGGCGGTGGCGACCACTCCTCCGCCGCCCGCGCGCCGCAAGCGCACCATCGGGCGCACCTCGAAGACCTTCTACTGGATGACGGTCCCCGCCGTCCTGCTCTTCTTCGTGCTCCACACGGTCCCGGTCCTCACCGGGATCTTCTTCAGCTTCACGGACTACGCGGGCTACGGCTCCTGGGACCTGATCGGCGCCTCGAACTACCTCGCGCTCCTCCAGGACGACCGCGTCTGGAAGGCCTACGGGTTCACCTTCGGCTTCGCGATCGTGGCGACCGTGCTGGTGAACGTGATCTCGCTCGCCATCGCCGTCGCCCTCAACGCGCGGATCAAGTTCCAGACGGCGTTCCGCGGGATCTACTTCATCCCCTACGTGCTCTCGACCCTGGTCATCGGCTACGTGTTCCAGTACCTCTTCGCGAACTCGCTGCCGCAGATCCTCGGCGCGATCCCGGTGATCGGCGAGAACATCCTCGCGAACGCCGACTGGGCGTGGGTGGCGATCGTGGTGCTGGCGGTCTGGCAGGCCTCGGCCTTCTCGATCATCATCTACCTCGCCGGACTCCAGACCATCCCGGGCGAGCTCTACGAGGCGACCTCGCTCGACGGAGCGGGGAGGTGGCGGCAGTTCACCTCGATCACGTTCCCGCTGATCGCCTCCTTCTTCACGATCAACATGGTCATCTCGATGAAGAACTTCCTCCAGGTGTTCGACCACATCATCGCCCTCACCAACGGCGGTCCCGGCACCTCGACGGAGTCGATCACGCTGCTGATCTACCGCGGCGGCTTCCAGGGCGGCGAGTACGCCTATCAGACGGCCAACGCCGTCCTCTACTTCCTCATCATCATCGTGGTCTCGCTGATCCAGTTCCGAGTCCTCAGCCGCAGAGAGGCGTCGTTCTGATGACATCGACCATCACCCCCACGACCGCGATCGCCCTCGGCGAGCCCGAGGGGCGGCGCCGGCCCTCCCGCGACACCTACCGGATCAACTGGTGGGCGACCGCGCTCATCGCGGTCTGCTCGCTGACGATCCTCCTGCCGCTCTACTTCGCCGTCGTGACCGCGCTGAAGACGCCCGACCAGCTCGGCGGCACCGGGTTCGAGCTGCCGACCTCGATCTCGTGGGGCAACTTCGCCGAGGCGTGGACGGCGACCCGCTTCCCGCAGGCCTTCGTGAACACCGCGCTGATCACGGTCGGAGCCGTCGTGCTGACGCTGTTCTCGAACTCGATGGTCGCCTACGCGGTCGCCCGGAACATGCACAGGCCGTTCTTCAAGGGCGTCTACTTCTACCTGCTCGCCGCGGTCTTCGTGCCGTTCCCGATCATCATGCTGCCGGTGGTGAAGGAGACGGCCCTGCTGGGCCTGGACAACCAGGCCGGGCTGATCCTGCTCTACGCCGTGTTCGGGCTCTCGATCAACACGTTCATCTACACGGCCTTCATCCGCTCGATCCCCATCGAGCTCGAGGAGGCGGCGCGCACCGACGGCGCCTCGACCTGGCGGACCTACTGGCAGGTGATCTTCCCGCTGCTCGGCCCGATGAACGCGACCGTCGGGATCCTGACCTGCGTGTGGGCGTGGAACGACTTCATCCTGCCGCTCGTGGTGCTCTCGGACCCGTCCGCCCGCACCCTGCCGCTGGCCGAGTACGTCTTCCAGGGGCAGTTCAACACGAACTACACCGTCGCCTTCGCGTCCTACCTGATGGCGATGGCGCCGCTGCTGATCGTGTACCTCTTCGCGCAGCGCTGGGTGGTCAGCGGAGTGATGCGCGGGTCGATCAAGTAGCGGTCGCGGCGAGCGCCGCCTCGAGCAGGTCCGTGAGCACGGTGCCGCGCGAGCCCGCGTCCTCCGGGTGCCACTGCACGCACCAGAGCGGCGCGGACTCGTGCTCGAGGGCCTCGACGGTGCCGTCGTCGGCGCGGCCGACCACGACGAGGCCCTCGCCGGGACGGTCGACGGCCTGGTGGTGGGAGCTGCGGACGTCGAGCTCGGCGGCGCCGAGGATGCGAGCGAGGGCGCTGCCCGGCTCGAGCGCCACGCGGTGGTCGACCATCCCGGACAGGTGCTCGCCGGGGACCGACCGGCCGACGTGACCCGCGCCGGGCAGGTGCTGCACGAGGTCGCCGCCGAGAGCGACGTTGACCAGCTGCATCCCGCGGCAGATCCCGACCAGCGGGGTCCGCGTCTCGACGGCACGGCGGACGAGCGCGATCTGCGCGCGGTCGGCCGCGGGGAAGGACTGGCCGCGGTGCGGGTCGTCGGGTCGGCCGCCGTAGAGGGACGGGTCGACGTCCTCCCCTCCGGTGACCACGACGGCGTCGGCGGCGGCGAGCCGGCGCTCGAGCTCGGCGGCGCCGGCCTGCTCGGCGGGGACGCGGTCGACCACGAAGCCCGCGGCGGTGGCGGCCGTGACGACGCTCGCGGTCAGCAGCTGCAGCTCGATCTCGAACTCGGGATCCTCACGGCCGCCGTCGGCGACGTCGACGACGAGCAGGACGGGGCGGTCGGAGGCCATGCGGACATCGTGCCACCCGGCCGGCTCCTGCAGAACGTCGGCGGAGAGCAGGGCCTCTGCGTCGGCGGGCGAGGGACCGCGCTCTCGGCGTGCGTTCTGCAGGAGCCCGCAGACCTCTCCCGGGGACTGGTCAGGATCCGGCACCGCGATCTAGGATGTTCACGTTCACATTCCGTGCGAAGACGCACACCTCCGCGGCCCTGCGGATCGTGCCTCGACGCCGCACCCGATCACGAGGGCCATCTGCATGAGACGATCACGATCGGCGGTGAGGACCGCTCTGGCGGTCGCGACCGTCGCCGCCACGGCGCTGCTCGGCGCCACGGTCCCCAGCTCCGCCTTCGGAGCCACCGAGACCCCGCTCCTCCACTACACGTTCGACACCGCCCCCACCGGCACCACGGTCGCCGACACCAGCGGCAACGGCTACAGCGCGACGCTGCGCGGCTCCGGAGCCCAGTTCCGCAACGGGCTCATCAGCCTCCCCGGCGGATCCGCCGCGGCCGCCCCCTACCTCGAGATCCCCACCGCCGGCCTCGTCGGCAAGAAGGACCTGACCTTCTCCACCTGGCTCGCCCACAAGGGCGGCACCGGCAACGTCGCCGCCGCGTTCGTCGGAGCGCCCGTCGCCTCCGGCGCCGACCTCGGTGTTGTAGGGAGCGCCCGCGTTGACCGAGTTGGTGACGACCGACTTGGTGTAGCCGGAGAGGTTGCTCGGGTTGAGCAGCC
>NZ_PSUC01000091.1:0-15542 GCF_002931635.1 Rathayibacter sp. AY2B7
GATGCCAGGAGGAGAGAGCCTCACGAGCACCGCGGAGCGCAACCGGTGATCCGCGTCCCAGCGGATCGTCGTGCGCGGTACGCGACCCGCTCTTCCCATCGTTCCCGCGTTCTGAGGCCGACCGCGGCCGATCGACGACGCAGGAGGAGATCGGCTATGAGTGGAGCCGCAGCGCCGTCCAGAGCTCGGTGCGGGCGGAGACGTCGTCGAGGTCGAGGCCGAGGGCGCGCTCGACGGCGGTGATGCGGTTGCGGAGGGTGTGACGGTGCACGCCGAGGTCGCGGGCGGCGGGCTCCCAGGCGCCGTTGCGGCGGAGCCAGACGCGGGCGCTCTCGAGCAGCACGGCTCCCTCCGGGGTCAGCAGCGGTGCGAGCATCCGGCGGGCGAGCGGTGCTGCTCCGGCGGCGGCGAGAAGCCCGATCATCCCCTCGGCGGCGACGTCCTCGAACCGGACCACCGGCCCGTCTCCTGTCCGCTCGGCGGCGCGCCGCGCCTCCTCGAGGCCCCGGTCCAGGTCCGACCAGCCGATCGGGGCGGAGGCGCCGGCGCTCGCGCCGTGCCGCTCCAGCACGGCGGTCAGCGGCTCGAGTCCGTCGGCGGCGGCCACGGCGACGAGCGAGCCGTCCCTCTCGGCGAAGAACAGGCGCGCGCCGTCCTCCTCCGCCACGACCTCCAGCTCGTCGAGGAGCGAGTCGCCGTGCACGGGCGCGCTCAGCACGACCACCCGCACGGGCTCGGCGGGCAGCGGGCTCCCCAGGCGCCGTGCGGTGCTCTCGGCGACATCGAAGGCTCCCGCGGCCAGCAGCTCGAGCAGTCCGGAGCGCAGCTGCCGGCGGGAGGAGTCCAGCGCGCGCCGCTGCTCCAGCGCGATGCTCGCCAGGGCGATGACGCTCGCGACGAGGTCGCTGCCCGCCGGGTCCAGGGGCGTGCCGGTGCCCACGGCGAGCACCCCGCGCAGGTGGTCGCGGCGCCCGATCGTCTGCAGCGTCACTCCGCCGCCGTCGTCGAGTCGGAGTCCCGCTCGGCTGCCGCGGGTCAGGGCGTGCCTCGCGGCCGCGGCGACCGCCTCCTCCGCCGGCACGTCGAGCCGGGTGGGCAGGTGCACCCTCTGCCCGGCCGCGTCGTAGAGGGCGACCCAGCAGTCCAGCTGCCGCTCCAGCTCGGTGAGGATCGCCGCGAGCCCGTCCGGCCGCAGCGCCGCACGGGCGACCCGCCGCTGCGCCTCGAGCGACCACTCCAGCCGCTCACGCTGCTCCCGCGAGATCACGTCGGCGACGAACCGGATGATCCCCATGAACGGAGTCAGGTCCGCCACCTCCAGCAGCGGCAGGCCCTGGCGCTCGCACGCCGTGACGAGAGCGGCGGGCACCTCGTCGTGCACGATGCGGGTGGCGAAGCCGAGCGCGCGGATGCCGCGGCCGCGCAGCCGGGCGACGTACTCCTCCGAGAACTCGGCGCTGTCGTGCCCGGTGAAGTGGACGCCGTCGGTCAGCAGCAGCTGGCCCGACTCGAGCCAGGGCGTCGGATCGACGAGGTCCGAGGAGTGCGCCCACACCAGAGGGGCGTCGAGGTCGGCCTCGTCGTGGACGCCGGCGAGCACGCGCAGGCGGAAGGCCGGTTCGGCCAGCAGATCGCGGACGGTCGCGGGCATGCGCGGCTCCCTTCGACGTTCCGTCCATCGTAGGGTCCGCGGATCGACGGATCCGCACGCCCACTTCCGAGGTGCGCGCGGCACGATGGGGAGCATGACGTCCTCGACCGCCCCCACCGTCCGCGACAACGCCTCGGTCACCGCCGCCGACCGGTCCCGCGTGTTCCACTCCTGGTCGGCGCAGGGCGCGCTGAACCCGCTGCCGATCGCGGGCGGTCTCGGCGCCGAGGTCTGGGACGTCGACGGCACCCGCTACCTCGACTTCTCAAGCCAGCTCGTGAACGTCACCATCGGCTACCAGCACCCGAAGGTCGTCGCCGCGATCCAGGAGCAGGCGGGCGTCCTCACCACCGTCGGCCCCGCCTACGCGAACGAGACCCGCGCCGAGGCGGCCCGCCTGATCACCGAGCGGGCGCCCGAGGGCATGGAGAAGGTCTTCTTCACCAACGGCGGCGCGGATGCGAACGAGAACGCGATCCGCATGGCGCGGCTGTTCACCGGCCGCGACAAGGTCGTCTCGCTGTACCGCTCGTACCACGGCAACACGGGAGCGGCGATCGTCTCGACCGGCGACTGGCGCCGCATCCCGAACGAGTACTCCCGCGGGCACGTGCACGCCTTCGGGCCCTACCTGTACCGCAGCGAGTTCTGGGCCGAGACCCTCGAGCAGGAGTGCGAGCGCGCCCTCCACCACCTCGAGCGCGTCGTGCAGGCGGAGGGGCCGGAGTCGATCGCCGCGTTCCTCCTCGAGACCATCCCCGGCACCGCCGGCGTGCTCACCCCGCCGCCCGGCTACCTCGCGGGTGTGCGCGAGATCGCCGACCGGTACGGCATCCAGCTGATCCTCGACGAGGTCATGGCGGGCTTCGGCCGCACGGGGGAGTGGTTCGCCTTCGACGCCTTCGACGTGCGCCCCGATCTGATCACCTTCGCGAAGGGCGTCAACTCCGGCTACGTCCCGATCGGCGGCGTCGTCATCTCGGATCCGATCGCCCACCACTTCGACGAGCGCGTCTTCCCCGGCGGTCTCACCTACTCGGGCCACCCGCTCGCCGCGGCCAGCGTCGTCGCGACGCTCGAGGCGATGGAGGAGGAGGGGATCGTCGACAACGCGCGCACCATCGGCTCGGAGCACCTGGCCCCCGGCCTGGCGGCGCTCGAGGCGAAGCACGACCTGATCGGCGAGGTCCGGGGATCCGGAGTGTTCTGGGCCCTGGAGCTGGTCACCGACCGGGCCGCGCGCACCCCGCTGCCGGCGGCCTCCGTCGCCCGACTCAAGGCCGACCTGCTGTCCCGCGGTCTTCTGCCCTTCACCGCCGACAACCGGATCCACGTGGTCCCGCCGGCCGTCATCACCCCCGCCGAGGTCGCCCGCGGCCTCGGCATCCTCGACGACGCCCTCACCGCCTTCAGCGGCTGACCGTACTCCGTTCCTCCGAGCGCCGCGCGGGGGCGGTGTTCTCGCGAGGCGTATCCGGGGATCCGCGTTCCAGCGGATCCGCGTCGCCGTGCGCGACCCGCTCCTCGGGACCCGGCCCCGCGCTGGAGCCGACTGCGGGACGCCGCGAAGGCAGCGGCGCCGTCGCGAGGCGTATCCGGGGATCCGCGTTCCAGCGGATCCGCGTCGCCGTGCGCGTCCCGCTCCTCGGGACCCGGCCCCGCGCTGGAGCCGACTGCGGGACGCCGCGCGGGGAGCGGCGTCCTCGCGAGGCGTATCCGGGGATCCGCGTTCCAGCGGATCCGCGTCGCCGTGCGCGTCCCGCTCCTCGGGACCCGGCCGCGCGCTCGGGCCGACTGCGGGACGCCGCGCGGGGGGCGGCGTCCTAACCAGCGGCGTTCTCGCGAGGCGTATCCGGGGATCCGCGTTCCAGCGGATCCGCGTTCCAGCGGATCCGCGTCGCCGTGCGCGACCCGCTCCTCGGGACCCGGCCGCGCGCTCGGGCCGACTGCGGGACGCCGCGCGGGGAGCGGCGTCCTAACCAGCGGCGTCCTCGCGAGGCGTATCCGGGGATCCGCGTTCCAGCGGATCCGCGTCGCCGTGCGCATCCCGCTCCTCGGGACCCGGCCGCGCGCTCGGGCCGACTGCGGGACGCCGCGCGGGGAGCGGCGTCCTAACCAGCGGCGTTCTCGCGAGGCGTATCCGGGGATCCGCGTTCCAGCGGATCCGCGTCGTCGTGCGCATCCCGTTCCTCGGGACCCGGCCACGCGCTGGAGCCGACTGCGGGACGCCGCGCGGGGAGCGGCGTCCTAACCAGCACTGTGCAAGGCGAACGCCGTCACGAACCCGAGCACCGCGTACAGCCCGGTGAGCACGTCGTCGCGGTCGAACGCCTCGGGGATCATCGTGTTCGAGATCATGGCGAGGATCGCGCCGGCGGCGACGGTCGTCACGAAGGCCACGACCGCGCCCGGTGCGGTGGCGAAGACCAGGAAGCCGACCAGCGCCGCGGCGGCCGAGATCGCGGCGATCCCGCCCCAGACGGTGAAGACGTAGCGGGCGGAGCGGCCGTCGGCCTTCATGCCGACCGTCGAGGACAGGCCCTCGGGGAGGTTCGAGATCGCGACCGCGGCGACGATGGGCACGCTGATCGCCGCTCCCGCTCCGCCCTGGGCGACCGAGAGGCCGAGCACGATCGATTCGGGGACCCCGTCGATCAGGGCGCCGGCCGCGATGGCCGCGCCGCCTCCTCCGCCCGACCCCTTCGCGCTCTTGCGGTTCCCCGCGCCGGCGCGGGTGAGCAGCGCGTCCGCGCCGACGAAGACGACGGCTCCCGCGAGCGTGCCGAGGATCGTCGGGAGCAGTCCTCCGTCGTCCGCCGCCTCCTGCACGAGCTCGTAGGCGAGCGCCGAGATCAGCACCCCTGCTCCGAACGCGGAGATCGCGGCGGTGAGCTTCGGGGGCACGCGCACGAACCAGGCGAGCGCGGCGCCGATCAGGAGGGTGGCGCCGCCGATGGCGCCGCTGGCGAGGGCGAGGGTCCAGGGAGGCACGGCTCCACCCTGGCACCGGCGGCGTCCGGTCGCGGCGGGCTTGACGGGGGCGCTCGGCGGCGCTCGACCCGCCTCCGCCGGCCCCGACAGCTGTCGTGCAGGCGTCGGGCCGCGATGCCCGGCCGATCCTCGGCGATGGAGGGCCGCTCGGGCCGGGCGTCCCCGTAAACTGCCGGAATGGCGGAGTTCAGCGCGAGTGTTTTCCAGAACGAGTTCCTCTCGGACGGCGCCACCGACGTGCACGCCATCGTCACGGTGACCGCGTCCGGCACGGGGGTCGCCGGGTCCGACGGGGCCGCGGCCGAGATCATCATCGTGGACTGCTCCGGATCGATGACCGGCGAGAACATGACGGCCGCCAAGCGCGCCGCAGCCGTGGCCGTCGACCAGATCCTGGACGGCACCTTCTTCGCCGTCGTGGCCGGGTCCGAGCGCGCCGACCGCGCCTTCCCGTACCCCAACGCCACCGTCTCGATGGTGCGGATGGAGCCGGGGGCGCGAGCCGCGGCGAAGGAGGCGATCGGCTACCTCCAGGCCGACGGCGGCACCGCGATGGGCACCTGGCTGACCCTCGCCCGCCAGCTGTTCGCGACCGTGCCGGAGGCGACGCAGCGGCACGCGATCCTCCTCACCGACGGCAAGAACGAGCACGAGTCGCGGATGCAGCTGGACGCGGCGATCCGCGCGGCGTCCGGCGACTTCCAGTGCGACGTGCGCGGCGTCGGCTCCCGCTGGATCGTCGAGGAGGCGCGCACCATCGCGAGCGCCCTGCTGGGCACCGTGGGCCTGATCGCGAACCCGGCCGACATGGCCGCCGACTTCGAGTCGCTGATGCGGGCGTCGATGGGCCGGGGAGTCGCCAACGGCGAGCTCCGCGTCTGGACTCCGCAGGGCGCGCAGCTGCTCTTCGTCCGCCAGGTCGCGCCGAACCTCGAGGACCTCAGCTCCCGGCGGAACGCCGTGAACCCGCTCACCGGCGCCTACCCGACCGGCGCCTGGGGCGACGAGTCGCGGGAATACCACGTGGCGGTCCGGGTCGCGTCGAAGCCGGTCGGCTCGGAGCAGCTCGCCGCGCGGGTGCAGCTCAGCGTGCGCGACGAGGTGGTCGCCTCCGCCCTGGTGAAGGCGCGCTGGACGGACGACTCCGCCCTGACCGCCCGCATCGACCCCGCCGTCGCCCACTACACGGGCCAGACCGAGCTCGCCTCGGCGATCCAGGACGGGCTCGCAGCCAAGGCGCGGGGCGACGAGGCGACCGCCACGGTCAAGCTCGGGCGGGCGGTGCAGCTCGCCTCCGTCACCGGGAACGACGAGGCGACCGCGAAGCTGCGGAAGGTCGTCGAGATCGACAACCCGAACGAGGGCACCGTGCGGCTCAAGCGCGGCGTGGACCGCCTCGACGAGATGGCGCTGGACACCGCGTCGACCAAGACCACGCGGGTGCGCAAGTGAGCTTCCGCTGTCCCGAGGGGCACACCTCCCAGTCCGGCGACTACTGCGACGTCTGCGGAGCGCCCATCGGTGCCGCTGCGGCCCCGTCGCCCGCTCCCGCCGCGCCGACCACCGCGATCCCGACCGGCCCCTCGGTCTGCCCGCACTGCTCGTTCCCGAACGAGCCCGGCGCCCTGTTCTGCGAGAACTGCGGCTACGACTTCACGACCGGCTCCCTCCCCGAGGCCGATCCGTTCACCTCCTCCGGCGCCGTCCGCGCTCCGGGCGAGGTCGGCGGCTCCGCGACGCCGTCGGGGGACCCGGCCCAGCACCTGGGCGAGGCGCCCGCGCCGCAGGCCGATCCCGCGGCTCCGACCGAGCTGGTCCCGGAGCAGGAGGCCGGCTTCGACACCCCCGTCGCGACCGCGCCGCCCGCCGCTCCGCCGACCGAGGTGATCCCGGAGGCCCCTGCACCCGAGGCCGCAGCCCCCGACGCGGCACCCGAGGCCTCAGTGTCGGAGGAGGAGTCCGCGTCCGCGCCGGCCACCGGCTCCGCCCGCCCCGCCGCCGCCTCCGCGGACCCGGACCGCCCGTGGATCGCCGAGCTCTGGGTCGACCCGGAGTGGTACGCCGAGCAGCGCGCCGACGACCCCATGCCCTCGCCCGGCCCGCCCGCGACCGTCGTCCTCCGCGAGCGCACCCTGCTCGTCGGCCGCCCGTCCGTCTCCCGCGGCATCTCGCCGCAGGTGGACTGCGGCTCCGACTCCGGTGTCTCGCGGCGCCACTGCCAGCTGAGCACCGACGGCTACCGCTGGTGGGTCGAGGATCTGCAGTCGGCGAACGGCACGTACCTCGCCCCGGCCGGGGCGCCGCTCCCGCAGTCGCCGATCGCCGCCGGGCAGCGCCGCGAGGTCGAGGAGGGCGATCGGATCTACGTGGGCGCCTGGACGCGGATCGTGCTCCGTCCCGCGTTCCCCGGCGAGGCCTAGGGCCCCGCGCCCGCACGGTCAGCGACCGGCGAGCGCTCCGAGCATCCACGACAGCGCCGCGATCGCGCCGACGCCGACCACGCTCGAGCCGATGATCACGGAGCGCCGGATCCGTGCCGCGCGCGAGTCCGAGGCGGTCGGCGAGGCCGCCGCCGTGCCCGTCGTCATCCCGCCGCGGAGCCGGTGCGCGACCTCGTCGGCGGTCGGCCGCTTCTCCGGGTTCCGCTGCGTCATCGAGGTCAGCAGCGCCCGCCACTCCGCCGGCAGGGTGTCGGGCACGGAGGGGCTGCGGTGGAGGCGGGCGATCGCCGCTTCGAGGACGGTGCCCGAGTACTCGCGGTGACCGGTGATCGCCTCGAGGAGGACCAGGCCGAGAGAGAAGACGTCGCTCGCTCCGCTGATCGGCTCGCCCGCGACCTGCTCCGGGCTGACGAAGCTCGCGGTGCCGATCACGACGCCGTCGCTGGTGAGGCGGGAGCCGTCCATGAAGTGGGCCACGCCGAAGTCGGTGAGCTTGGCGGTGCGGGCGTAGCCGCTGGAGGCGACCTCGCTGACCAGGATGTTCGCGGGCTTCACGTCGCGGTGCACGACGCCGCGCTCGTGCAGGTAGGCGAGGGCCTCCGCGAGCTGCGTGCCGATCGCCGCGACCTCCGCCGCTGGGAGGGGGCCGGACTCGAGCCGCGCCTCCATCGTGGGGTCGGCGACGAGCTCCATCACGACGTAGCGGCGGACCTCGCCGCCGAAGTTGTGCAGCCCCGCGTCGAAGAGGTTGACGATGCCCGGGTGGGCGAAGGAGCTCAGCATCCGCACTTCGCGCTCCTGGCGGGCCACGTCCTCGGGGTTCGAGGCCTCCGCGCGGAACACCTTCACGGCGACCTCGCGCTGCACGGTCTCGTCGCGGGCCCGGTAGACCGAGCCCATCCCGCCGGAGCCGATGCGCTCGATCAGGAAGTAGCGGCCGGCCACCTTCTGCTGGGCGGCGTTCGCGGCGACGGTACTCATGGCGATCCCGCCTTCCGCTCGAACGGTGCGCTCCGGAGCGCACGAAATGGGCGCCTGCGTCGACGGTACCCCGGGGCGGCGCCGGCCGGGTCGGCGGAATGGGGGGATTGACACTCCCGGCCCCGGACGGGGGGACGAATGGCCGCTCAGCGCACCGATCGGCACCCCCCGCCGCGGGGTCAGCGGAGGCCGCTGCGCGCGAAGCCCTGCACGAAGTAGCGCTGGAACACCAGGAACAGCACCACCATCGGCACGACGTTCACCAGGGCGAACGCCATGGTCGCTCCGTAGTCGCTGCCGAACTGCCCCTGGAGGAAGAGCAGCCCGATCGGGAGCGTGAACAGCGCGTTCTCCTTCAGGGCGATGAGCGGCCAGGCGAAGTCGTTCCAGGAGCCGAGCAGCGACATGAAGAAGAGCACGGCGATGAGCGGCTTCGAGAGGGGGAGGACGATGGCCGTGAACACGCGGAAGTGCCCGGCGCCGTCGATCCGGGCCGCCTCGATCAGGTCCCGCGGGATCGCGAGGATGAACTGCCGCGCCAGGAACAGCCCGAACGCCGAGGCCGCCGTCGGCAGGATCACCGCCCAGTAGCTCCCGTAGAGGCCGAGGTCGGTGACGAGCCGGAACAGCGCCACCATGATCACCTGCACGGGCAGGGTGAGCGTCGACAGGGCCAGGAGGAAGAGCACTCCGGATCCGCGGAACCGCAGCTGCGCGAAGGCGTAGCCGCCGAGCAGGTTGATCGTCACGGTGATCAGCGCGGTGACCAGGCTGATCGCGAGGGAGTTGCCGAACCAGGTCGCTACGGGGAACGACGAGAACACGCGCTCGAAGTTCACCAGCGTCAGCTCGCGCGGCCAGAGGCGGAGGGTGCCGCCGAGCAGCTCGGACCGCGAGGAGAACGCGACGACGACCATCCAGTACAGCGGGAAGACGATGACCACCGAGACGGCGAGGGCGAGAGCGAGGCGGAGCAGGCGCGAGGTGCGCGACGTGCGGATCATTCGACGAGGTCCCTCGAGCGGTTGGTGCGCCACTGCACGGCGGTGAAGATCATGGTCAGGATCAGCAGCACGATGCCGATGGCTGCGGCGTAGCCCTGGTCGCGGGTGACGAACCCGGTGTCGTAGGCGTAGGTCACGAGCACCGAGGTCGCGTTCTGCGGTCCGCCGCCGGTGAGCACGAAGACGATGTCGAACACCTGGAACGAGTAGATGACGTTGAGGATGAGCAGGAAGAACGACGACGGGCCGACCAGCGGCAGCGTCACGTGGCGGAACTGCTGCCACGCGTTCGCTCCGTCGAGCCGGGCCGCCTCGTAGAGCGCCGGGTTCACCCCCTGCAGCCCCGCCAGGTAGATGAGCATGTTGAAGCCGGTGCGCCACCACAGGGTGACGAGCACCACGGAGGCGAAGGCCGCCGCTCCGCCGGACTGCCAGGCGATGCGGGGGAGGCCGATCGTCTGGAGCATGCCGTCGAGCACGCCGCTGTTCTCGTCGAAGATCAGCACGCCCATCAGCGCCGTCGCCACGCCGGAGACCGCCATCGGCAGGATGAGGATGCTGCGGAACACCGGACGCGCGGGCAGCACCGAGTTCATCAGCACCGCCGCGCCGAGGCCCAGCGCCATCGAGAGCGGGGTCACGATCAGGGTGAACAGCGCCGTGTTCAGCGTCGAGCGCCAGAAGAGGCCGTCGCCGAGCAGCCGCGCGTAGTTGTCGAGTCCGACGAAGACGCCGTCGCCGAAGCCGTTCGTGCGCTGGAAGCCGATCAGGAACGCGCCGCCCAGGGGGACGAACACGAACAGCCCGAGCATCAGCAGGTTCGGCGCGAGGAACGCGTAGGCGGCCGCCGTCTCGCGGGCGGGGGCGCGGGAGGTGCGCCGGGGGCGGGCGGTCACCGCCTCCGGCGCGAGGACCGACCGGCTCACTGCGTCGCGGCCGCGATACCGGAGGTGAGGCCGGCGATGGTGTCCTCGGTGCTGCGCCCGCCGACGAAGGCCTGCTCCAGCTGCTCCTTGAGCACCGTGATGATCGCGGCCATGTCGGGCGAGGCGACCTGCGCCGAGTCGGACGCCTGGACGGTGCCCGCCTGGCCGAGGAACACTTCGGCGAGCTCGGGGCGCACGGCGAACTCGATGCCCGACTCCGTGAGGTCGCGGCGAGTGGGGAGGAGCGAGGCGCCGGCGCAGAAGTCGCGCATCGCCTCCTCCTCCGTCACGAACGCGAGGAAGGAGGCGGCCAGCTCCGGGTTCTTCGCGGCCTTGGTCGCGACGAGGGCGTTGCCGCCGAAGTCGCCGCCTCCGCGCACGTTTCGCGGGGAGAAGGTGGCGCCCCACTCGAAGTCGAGGGTGGAGTCGGCGTCGGGGATGAGGAACGCGCCGGCGAAGGTCATCGCGGTGGTCTGCGAGTACCAGAGGTCGCTGGCGTAGGTGGTCGCCTGCACGGAGCTGCTCGGCGGCACGAGGCCGTCGGTGAAGAAGCTGCGGCTGAAGTCGATCGCGGCGCGGCCGGCGGCGGAGTCGATCGCGGGCCCGGACAGGTCCTCGGTGAGGAAGCGGCCGTCGGCCTGGAAGAGCAGGCTGAGCCAGCGCGTGACGCCGTTGCCCTGCCAGTTGTAGGCGAAGGGGTAGCGCTCGGCGGGGAGCGAGGCGCGCAGCTTCCGCCCGACCTCGGTGAACTCCTCCCAGGTCCACGCCTCCTCGGGCGAGGAGGGGAAGGAGGTGACGCCCGCGTCGGCCAGCACCTGCGTGTTGTAGAGGATCAGCGAGGTGTCGGTGTGGTGGGGGACGCCGAAGGGGCTCCCGCCGCTCTGCACTGCGGCCCAGGCCGGATCGGTGAACCGCTCGGCGACGTCGGAGTCGAGGAAGCCCGACAGGTCCAGGAGCTGGTCGCGGCCGGCGTAGCTGCCGAACGTGTAGTACGGGACCCGGAAGACGTCCGGCGGGTTCCCCGCCTGCAGCTGCGCGTCGATGTTGGTGAACATCTGCTCGTACGGGACCGCGTTGAGGGTCACGGTGGCGCCGGCGTTCGCCGACTGGAACGCGTCGATCGCGCGCTGGAAGCCGGCCAGCTCGGCGTCGGTGCCCCAGGTGGTGAAGGTGAGGGTGTCGCTGCCGGCGCTCGCCGCGGGGCCCGCGGGGGCGAAGCCGCAGCCGGAGAGGACCGGGACGGAGGCGGCGACGCCGAGCGCTCCGAGGAAGCGGCGGCGGTCGAGGACCGCGCGTCCGAGCTGCGAGAGGTCGAGAGCCCCCGCGGGGAGGCCCTTGCTGGTCAGGCCCATGACGGCCTCCTTCCGGGGGCCATTGGCAGGCTCCCGGGGGCAGGCTATTCCGGCAGGGCCGCGGGAATCGCGGCTGGACGGATCGGCCGATCCATGAGAGGAGCGGCCGATCCGCCCGGCGGGCGTTCAGCCGCGGCGGCCGAGCATCCCCTCGAACGAGCCGTCGAGCGCCCACGGGTCGGGCGCGGAGCCCGAGCGGGAGGAGCGGGCGGCTTGATCGGCCAGCTCGCGTCCGGCGCGCTCGATGCGCGAGGGCAGCGCCCGTCCGTCTTCGGTCGCGCCGCCCCAGTCGTCCGTCGCCGCGAACACGGTGGTCGCGAGGGGCGCCGCGTGCAGGTAGGTGAAGAGCGGGCGCATCGCGTAGTCGACGGCCAGGGAGTGGCGGGGGGACCCGCCCGTGGCCGCCAGCAGCACGGGCAGGCCGCGCAGCGCCTCCGTGTCGAGCACGTCGACGAACGACTTGAAGAGCCCGCTGTAGCTGGTGGTGAAGATCGGCGTCACGGCGATCAGGCCGTCGGCGCCGGCGACCGCGTCGAGCGCGGTCTGCAGTGCGGGGCTCGCGAAGCCGGTGAGGAGGTTGTTCGTGACGTCGTGCGCGAGGTCGCGCAGCTCCACGACGCTCCGCTCGACGGCGAAGCCCTGCTCGGTGAGGGAGGACTCGGCGGCGTCGGCCAGGCGGTCGGCGAGCAGCCGGGTCGAGGACGGCTGGCTGAGGCCGGCCGAGAGGACGGTGATCCTGCGGGTGTCCATGGAGAGCTCCTGACTAGACGGTGACGGGCTCGGCCGCGGGCTGCGCGTCGCGCGCGGCCACGAGGGAGGCGTGGGTGGGGGCGTCGGGCACGTGCGAGGGGCGGCCCTCGGCGAAGCCGGCGCGGAGGGCGGGGAGGATCTCGCCGAGCATGTCCATCTGCTCCAGGACGGTCTTCAGCGGGAGTCCCGCGTGGTCCATCAGGAAGAGCTGGCGCTGGTAGTCGCCGACGTACTCGCGGAAGCCGAGGGTGCGGTCGATGATCTGCTGCGGGGAGCCGACGGTGAGCGGGGTCTGCTCCGTGAAGTCCTCGAGCGAGGGGCCGTGGCCGTAGACGGGGGCGTTGTCGAAGTAGGGGCGGAACTGCGAGACCGCGTCCTGCGAGTTCTTCGCCAGGAAGATCTGCCCGCCGAGGCCGACGATCGCCTGGTCGGCGGTCCCGTGGCCGTAGTGCTCGAAGCGCTGGCGGTAGAGCTGCACCATCTTCTGGGTGTGCGAGGCGGGCCAGAAGATGTGGTTCGCGAAGAAGCCGTCGCCGTAGTAGGCGGCCTGCTCGGCGATCTGAGGGGAGCGGATCGATCCGTGCCACACGAACGGCGCGACACCGTCGAGGGGGCGCGGGGTCGACTGGAAGCCCTGGAGGGGCGTGCGGAACTGGCCCTCCCAGTCGACGAAGTCCTCGGTCCACAGGCGGTGCAGCAGGTCGTAGTTCTCGATCGTCAGCTCGATGCCGCGGCGGATGTCCTTGCCGAACCACGGGTAGACGGGGCCGGTGTTGCCGCGGCCGAGCATCAGGTCGACGCGGCCGCCGGCGAGGTGCTGGAGCATCGCGTAGTCCTCGGCGAGCTTCACCGGGTCGTTCGTGGTGATGAGGGCCATCGCGGTGGAGAGCGTGATCCTCTCGGTCTTCGCCGCGAGGTAGCCGAGCGTGGTGGTGGGGGAGGAGGACCAGAACGGCGGATTGTGGTGCTCGCCCAGGGCGAAGACGTCGAGGCCGATCTCCTCCGCCTTCAGCGCGATCGCGAGGGTCGCCTGGATCTTCTCGGACTCGGACGGGGTCCGTCCGGTCGTGGGGTCGGTCGTGATGTCGCTGACCGTGAAGATGCCGAACTGCATCAGGCGCTCCTTCTGTCCTCCGGCCCGGTGGGGCCTGGTCCATGCGTTTGCATGTACATTCTCATTCAACCACGTGCGGCCGGATCTATTCCCGTGGATCCCCGGGCCTCCGCCGGCCTGTCGGAGGACGGCGCCGGTGCCGTGCCCGGACGTCGCCGACCCGCCCCGCTCGCCCCGCGGCCGCCCGAAACATCCCCGCAATACGCCCCGCACTAGAGTCGTGCCATGGGTGACCTCTTCGACGGATACGGGTCCCAGAAGGTCGAGCGGCCCGACACGGGCGCCACCCCCTGGGACGAGATGTTCGCCGACGTGGCGTCGACCGGAAGCCCCGACGGGGTCCGCGGCGCCTACCGCGACATCTACTCCTCGCTCGCGCGGATGACCCAGGAGGAGCTGCGCGGCCGCACCGACGCGCTCGCCTCCTCCTACCTCGCGCAGGGCGTCACCTTCGACTTCGCGGGGGAGGAGCGGCCGTTCCCGCTCGACGCCGTCCCCCGGGTGATCGAGCGCGCCGAGTGGAACGAGGTGCAGACCGGCATCAAGCAGCGGGTCCGTGCTCTCGAGGCGTTCCTCGCCGACGTCTACGGCCCGCAGAACGCCGTGGCCGACGGCGTCATCCCCGCCGGGCTGATCTCGAGCTCCAGCCACTTCCACCGGCAGGCCGCGGGCATCGTCCCCGCGAACGGCGTGCGGATCCAGGTGTCCGGGATCGACCTGATCCGCGACGAGAAGGGCGGCTGGCGGGTCCTCGAGGACAACGTCCGCGTGCCCTCCGGCGTCTCCTACGTCATCTCGAACCGCCGGGTGATGGCGCAGACGCTGCCCGAGCTGTTCGTCTCGATGCGGGTGCGCCCGGTCGGCGACTACCCGAACAAGCTGCTGCAGGCCCTCCGCGCCTCCGCCCCCGAGGGCGTCGACGACCCGACCGTGGTCGTGCTCACCCCCGGCGTCTACAACTCCGCCTACTTCGAGCACACCCTCCTCGCCCGCCTCATGGGCGTCGAGCTGGTCGAGGGCCGCGACCTGTTCTGCACGGGCGGCAAGGTGTTCATGCGCACCACCTCCGGCCCGACCCGGGTCGACGTGATCTACCGCCGCGTGGACGACGAGTTCCTCGATCCGCTGCAGTTCCGCGCCGACTCGATGCTCGGCTCACCCGGGCTGATGCTCGCGGCCCGGCTCGGGAACGTCACGATCGCCAACGCGGTCGGCAACGGCGTCGCCGACGACAAGCTCGTCTACACCTACCTGCCCGACCTCATCCGCTACTACCTCTCGGAGGAGCCGGTGATCAAGAACGTCGACACGTGGCGCCTGGAGGATCCGGGAGCGCTCGAGGAGGTGCTCGACCGCCTCGACGAGCTCGTCGTGAAGCCGGTCGACGGCTCCGGCGGCAAGGGCCTGGTCGTCGGGCCGGCCGCCTCGGCGAAGGAGCTCGCGGAGCTGCGGTCCCGCCTCCAGGCCGACCCGCGCGGCTGGATCGCGCAGCCGGTCGTGCAGCTCTCCACCATCCCCACCCTCGTCGACGACGGGATGCGTCCCCGGCACGCCGACCTTCGGCCCTTCGCCGTGAACGACGGCACCGACGTCTGGGTGCTGCCCGGCGGCCTGACCCGCGTCGCGCTCCCGGAGGGGCAGCTCGTCGTCAACTCGTCGCAGGGCGGCGGATCGAAGGACACCTGGGTGGTCGGCCTCGAGGAGGCGCGCAGCGCCGAGCCCGAGGCGCGCGACATCCAGGCGCTCGTCGCCGAGCAGGCCGCGGTCACCAGCTCCATCCCGATCGTCTACCCGCTCAACCACACGCCCGACCACTCGCCGCAGGACGCGCCGAACACCGACCAGGACCAGCAGCAGCAGCAGACGCTCGCGGCGAGGGAGGACGACTGATGCTCTCCCGGATCGCCGAGTCGCTGTTCTGGATCGGCCGCTACATCGAGCGGTCCGACGGCACCGCCCGCATCCTCGACGTCCACCTCCAGCTCCTGCTCGAGGACCCGTGGATCGACGAGGACACGGCCTGCCGCTCGCTCCTGTCGGTGATGGGCTCGACCCCGCCCGACGACATGCGCGAGATCACCCGCGCCGACGTGCTGGCGATCCTCGCGATCGACCGCACGAACCCCGCCTCGATCGCCTACTCGCTCGGCGCGGCCCGCGAGAACGCCCGCCGGGCGCGCGAGATCGTCTCGACCGAGCTCTGGGAGTGCCTCAACACCACGCGCACCCGCATGCCGCGCCGCGTCTCGGGCGAGCGGGTGTCGGAGTTCTTCAGCTGGGTGCGCGAGCGCTCCGCCCTCGCCGTCGGCATCATCGAGTCGGCGACCTCGCG
>NZ_PSUC01000092.1:0-15402 GCF_002931635.1 Rathayibacter sp. AY2B7
TCGCCGGGAAGGGGCCGCTGCTCAAGATCAACGCGACTCAGCGCTACGCGACGGATGCGCGCGGTGCGGCGCTGTGGGCGGGCGTCTGCGAGCGCGCCGGGGTCGGGTACCAGGAGTTCGTCTCGAACAACTCGGTGCCGTGCGGATCCACGATCGGCCCGCTGACCGCGACCCGGCTCGGCATCTCCACGGTCGACGTGGGAGTGCCGCTGCTCTCGATGCACTCGGCGCGCGAGCTCGCCCATGTGGACGACCTGGTCGCCCTGACCGCGGCGATCGAGGCGTTCTTCACTCCCTGAGCCGGGTCGGGCGCGATCGGGGCACGGCGGACTGGACCCGCCGGACGGGCCCCCGCGGCTCCGCTCAGTCGCCGGGCGGCCGCCGGCGCTGCTGCTTCGTCTCGGACCGCTGCTGCTTCGCGGCGAGCCGCCGGCGGGTGGAGCCGCGCGTGGGCCGGGTCGGGCGCCGCGGGGCGGAGGGAGGCGCGAGGGCCGCGGTGATGATCCCGCGGAGCAGCTCGAGGGCCGTCTCGCGGTTGCGCAGCTGCGAGCGCTCCTGCGCCACCGTGACGGTGACCGCTCCGGAGACGAGCCGCCTCCCGAGGCGCTCGAGCAGGCGCGAGCGCTGCTCGTCCGAGAGGGCCGCCGACTCCTCGACGCTCCAGGTGAGCTGCACGCGGCTGTCGGAGGTGTTCACGTGCTGCCCGCCGGGCCCGGAGGAGCCCGAGAACCGCCACTGCAGCTCCGATGCGGGGACGACGAGCCCCGGCCGCACCTCGAGATCCATGCGGCAAGCCTGGCACGCGCCCGCCCCGGAGCGGGAGCGCCGGCGATCCGCTCCCGGGTGCGGTGTCCTCTTCCGGACGTGTCCGCTACAGGCTCTTGTCCCCGCCGTGGTCACGTCCGGACACTGGAGAGGTGCCCGGGCGGGCGCATCGGCCGACTCCTCACTGCCACCCGAAGGCGTCGAGGGGTCGGCCGCACCGCTCGGTTCCGCGGGGGCTCAATCGCGCGGCACCGTCTCGGCGAGGTCGATCTCGCCGTCGTCCAGTGCTCCCGGCTCGAGCGCCTCCGGATCGTCGAGCACCGGCTCTCCGGCACCGGCGTCGCCGTCGCGGGTGCGCGAGTCCGCCGCCCACGCCGTGCCGAGCGCGAAGAGCGTCGCCACCCCGTAGTGCTCCATCGCGGCGGCCACGCGGCGGCGGCCGGTCCGAGGGTTCATGCCGAGCCGGTGCGACGCGGTCTCGAGCGTGACGCCCTGGCGCATCAGCCGGAGCAGCGGCAGCCAGCTCTGGTCGACGGCGCCGATCGGAGCGGCCTGCCGCCACAGCACCTCGAAGTACGACTCGACCAGCCCGGCCAGCGCCGCATGGCGCACGCCGAGCACGCTGGTCGGCTTCGTCTCGCCCCGCTCGAACGGGACGGCGAGGTGGTCGCCGTCGACCCAGAACCAGCTCGGCGGACTCTCGAGGAGCCGGTACTCGACGCCCGCCGCCTGGTACGCCTCCACCCGGGCGAGCACCCGCGGGTCGCGCGCGCCGGCGGCCGGCATAATGACGCGCACCCGGTCCTTCGCGGCGAGCGCGTGCCCGAAGCGGATCGCCCGCTCCGTCGGCGGGTCGAGGAACCGCTCCACGTTCGGGAGCACCGCCACGAGCGAGCCGGAGTCGCGGCGCACGAGGTCGAACCAGAGGTCCTCGGACGCGTGCGGCCCGTGACGGAGGAGGGTCGGCACCGGATCCGTCGCGTCCTCGCCGACCCGCCAGGCGCCGAGCAGCATCGGCAGGCCCGCGACGACGCGCTCGATCCCGTCCAGGGACTCCCTGCCCGCCCGCCGCGCCGACTCCGTGTGCCGGGCGATGGCCGCGGCCGCCCACTCCATCGGCGCCGGGAAGTCGAGCTGCTCGCCCTCGCCGCCCATGAGCCCCCGGCCGCGGAGCCGCTCGATCGCCGCAGCGACCTCGGCCTCGTCGATGTGGGTCAGCTCCGCCGCGTCGGCCAGCGTCGCCGGCCGTCCCCGCAGCAGCGCAGCCAGGAGTCCGTCGTCGTCCATGCGTCTCCTTCGCCGTGGGCCGTCACCCGAGGGTGCCGTCTCCGCGGTCGAGGAGCAAGGGACGCGCGGCGGACGGCGGGGAGCGGCCAGGCGGGGGCGGCGGATGAACTCGTGACGAGCACGGACCTCGGCCCGCCTGAGGAGACCAGCCGGAAGATCAGGGCCGTCCCTGGTTCTCCGTCTCGATGCCTCCCCAGGCCTACTGTTCTGCGACGTCCCGTACGCGACCGGACTCCGAGCCCTTGAGAGAGGAGACGTCTGGTCGACTTCAGACGCTCGGGCTCCCGTCGTCGAGGTCCTCGTGGTGGCGGTCGACGTATCCAGCCATGCCGGGGACCGTGAAGGCGATCTGGCCGTGCTCGGGTGAGTAGACCAGTCCTTTGCTGATGAGCGCGGCACGGTAGGGCCCGAGGCTGGTTGTCGGGATACCCATTCGCTGCGCGACGAGAGCGGTGGAGGAGGGTCCCTCACCGTCGGCTGCCATGGCGCGGAGCATTCGTCGTTCTGAGCGCGTGGCTCGCTGCCATCGTGAGCGGAAGAATCCGGCATCGAGCTGTTCGGTCCCGTACTGCACTGCTGCCGTGGCGTCGGCCAGAGTGACAAGACGACTGGAGAGGTTCCATGCGGCCTGCCCGTACTCCTGAATGAAGTACGGGTAGCCGCCTGCGGCTTCGAGGAGAATCTCGAGCGCATCGGGAGCGAACTCAGCGCCGAGCCGCTCCGCGGGCTCTCGGAGAGCGTGCGCCGCATCGTCGCGAGAGAAGGTGCCTATCTGTCGGTAGTTGAAGAGGCGCTCGGCGTACGAACGCGTCTCGGTGAGGACACGGGGGAGATTCGGGAGGCCGGCGGCGATGATGTAGAACGGCCACTCCCGCTGGTTCGCCGCATGCTGAGCGGCGATGAGCGCACCCATCGTCTCCGCATCGAGGTCCTGCATCTCATCGACGAACACACCGAAGGCACGACGACGCTCCCCCAGAGCGGTTGAAACGTCTTCCACGAGCTCGAGGAGGTCGACTTCAGCGTCGCCGGAGTCGGCACGTCCGTCGTTGAGTGCGACTCCGAGTTCGATCCCCGTTGCACCGACCTTCGCATTGAACGAGGAGATCGTGCCGAGTGCTTCTCGCATCAGCGCCGTCGGCTTCGAGCGGGTGAGCTTGCGAGCGGACACGACGAGCTCTCGAGCCAGGGCACGCCGTACGGCCCGCGCGCCGCCTTCATCCCGACGCGCCTCGAGGCGCACCGTGAGCCACTCGAACGACTCCGCCATGCGGTGCATCTCGTTCAACAGCACCGTCTTGCCGACGCCGCGGAGGCCCGTGAGCACGATGCCGCGGTCGCTCATTCCATGCGTGACACGAGCGCGGATCGTGTCGAACGCTTCGAGCTCGCCAGTCCGACCAACGAGCTCGGGCGGCCGCCGACCGGATCCAGGGCTGTAGGGGTTCTGCTCAGGCAACATCTAGCCGATGATAGTCACCTCTAGCCGAAACCTAATTCATCGCTATCGACTGCAATCGTCCGCGCCGGCGCCACGTGGTGGCGACCATGCGATGCTGCGAACCCCCGTTCCAGCTTCCCTTCGAGTCGCCGCCGGGCAGCGCATCGGACCCTGCACGCTGACGGGCGAGCGCGAGCCATGTCCGCTCCGACCGAGGATCGGCTCGCGCCGTCGATCCGGGTTCGGCCGGGCGCATGATGCTGCGGTCACTCGGACAGCAGCGGGATCGAGCGGCCCAGGCGCCTGCCGTACTCGGCGATGGCGCGGCCGACGGGGAGCCGCTCGGCCTCGTAGCGCTCGAGTGCCTCGTCGACCGGGTGCCGCGCGAGGGAGCCGGCGAGGGCCAGCGCGTCGCCCGCCGCCTTGGCCGCGCCCATGGCCGTGTGCGGCCGCACCGTCACGGAGGCGTCACCGAGGAGGGCGACCCGGCCGCGGACCGTCCGCGTCGGGACGTAGTCGACGATCGCCTGCAGGAAGGGCTGCGGCTCGGCGAGGACGGAGGCCGCGAAGGGCGGCGGCAGGCGGTCGACCGCGTCCTCCTCGAGCCGGCGGCGGAGATCGGGAGCGAGGTCGCCGGGCGCGAGGGACACGCTCTCCGGCGGACGGCCGGACGCCGTCATCACTCCGCGGAGGGCGTCCTCGGAGAGGGGCCGGTACCAGACCCAGTTGTAGCGCCGTCGGCCGGGCTCCACCTCGCCGGCTGGTCCGGGGACGAGGTAGCCGAGCATGTGCTCGCCGGGCGCGGTGTAGAAGACGAAGCGTCCGAGCAGAGTCGCCACGGCCCCGGCGGGGAGCGCCGACTCCGGGATCAGCCCGCGCCAGGTCGAGTAGCCGGCGTAGCGGTTGCCCGGCGCCTCGGGCGCGACCGCCGCGCGCACGACGGATCCGAGGCCGTCGGCTCCGATGACGACGTCGAACTCCAGGCCGCTCCCGTCGCGCAGCTCGACGACGACCGGGTCCGTCCCGACCGAGGGGCGCACCCCGGCGACGGCATGGCCGAGGAGGTAGCGGTCGGCGGGGATCCGCGAGCGGAGCGTGTCGTAGAGGTGGTCCCACGACACCTGCGTCTGCGGGGAGGGGTCGCGGCCGATCACGCGCCCGGAGCGGTCGAGGGTGATCCGCTCGTGCGCGACGACGCCGACCCGCGCCTCGTCGTCGCGGCCGATCGCGTGCAGGAGGTCGATCAGGTCCTGCTGGGCCACCAGCCCGGCTCCCCGCCGCGACAGCCCCGTCGCCGACCGCTCGAGGACCGTCACGCGGTGCCCGTCGCGGATGAGCAGGGCCGCGGCGAACAGTCCGCCGATCGAGCCGCCGACGATCCCGACGTCGAGCGGGCGCACCGCTCCTCCTGCTGCCATGAGCGCGACCGTACCGGCGAGCGGGCGGCCCTCGTTCCTACAGACGGCGGAACAGCGCCCCTCAGGCGCGGTCGTCCGCGCGCAGCAACCGGATCATCCCGCGGAGCAGGCGCGCCGCCGCCTGCCGCTCCTCCTCCGCGAGCCCCTCCAGCATCCGCAGCTCCACCCCGCGGACGGCGGCGGACGCCTCGGCCAGGCTCCGGCGTCCGCGCTCGGTGAGCCGGGTGGGGAGCGCTTTGCCGACCGGAGCCGCGTCGGGGCGGGTGACGACGCCGTCGCGCTCCAGAGTCTGCAGCAGGACGTTCATCGACTGCCGGGTGACGAAGGCGCCCCGCGCGAGCTCCGAGTTCGAGAGGCCCGGCCGCTGGGCGAGGAGCTCGAGGCAGGAGTAGTGGGTGACCGTCATCCCGAGCGGGCGGAGCACGGCCTCCATCGCCGCGCGCAGGGCGCTCGACGCCTCCTTGAGGAGGTAGCCGAGCGAGGTCTCGAGGTCGATGCCGTCTTGACTCATGTCAGTATTCTGACATACGCTCCTGTGTGTCAGAAAGCTGACACAACCAAGGAGGAACCCCATGCCCGTCACCGGCCCCGACTTCGTCTCGCTCCAGGTCCGCGACCTCGCGGCGTCCCAGGCGTTCTACGAGCAGTACCTCGGCCTGGTCCGCTCGCCCGCCGGCCCGCCGCACGCCGTCGTCTTCGCGACGACTCCGATCGCCTTCGCCCTGCGCGACCTCGCGCCCGGCACCGACCTCGACTCCGCCTCCCGCCCCGGTGTGGGCGCCGCGATCTGGCTGCACGCGACCGGCGTGCAGGAGATCCACGACGCGCTCGTCGCCGACGGGCACACCGTCGTCGCGGCTCCGATCGACGGCCCGTTCGGGCGCACCTTCACCTTCGCCGACCCGGACGGCTACCACGTCACCCTGCACGACCGCGCCTGAGCGGGACGATGCGGACCGCGCCTGAGCTGAGCGGGGCGGAGCGGACGGGACGGGGCCGGGCGCCTCAGCTCATCGCGCGCAGCTGAGCCGCGAAGAGGTGCAGCGAGCGGTCGACCTCGGGCAGCGCCGGCGTCCGATTGAGGTGCCCGTGGGGCATGCCGGCGGCCAGGTGCCCGGTCACGGCGACGCCCGCCTCCGCGAGCTGGCGCAGGAGCAGCTCGGCCGACCCCCGCAGCTCGTCGTACTCGTTCACGAGGACCGTGACCGGAGGCAGACCCGCCAGCGGCGCGGAGCCGGGCAGCGCCTCGACGGGGAGGTCGGAGATCCGCCCGAGGTAGGTGCGCACCATGCCCTCGATGCTCGACGGAGGAAAGCGGAGGACCGGCGGCAGCTCGCGCAGCTCGGCCGCGATCGCGTCGTCGACGGCGGGGTTGGGGAAGTGGGCGAAGGGGTAGGCCAGGAGCACGTGCTCCGGCAGCCGCGCACCGGCGTCGCGCTCGCGGAGGACCGCGCCGAGGGCCAGGGCCGCTCCCGCGCTCGCGCCGCCGATCGCGACGGGCGTGGATCCGGACTCCGTGCTGCGGAGGTGCCGCCAAGCGGCGTGCACGTCGTCCAGCGGCACGGGGTAGCGGACATCGGGGCCGGCGAGCCGGTAGTCGACGGAGACGACCCGGGCCCGCGCCCGGTGCGCGAGCTCCGCCGCGACGACGTGCGACTCGCGCATGTCGACGCTCCCGGCGGCGAACCCTCCTCCGTGCACCCAGAGCAGAGCGCGCTCGGGCGCGGCGGGCGAGTACACGCGCAGCGGGACCGGTCCGTGCGGGCCGGACGCCGTCTCCGTGACGACATCGATCCCCTCCGGCAGCGACCAGGACCCCGGATCCTCCTCGAACGCGGCCATGCGGGCGGCCTGCTCGGCGTCGAGCGGATACGCGAGGCCGGCCAGGAGGGGTAGCCGAGCGGCGAGGTACGGATCGAGCGGCATCGGCGCCTCCTGCGGGGTCGGGGTCGCGGACCACGCTAGCCCGGCCGCGGGCCCTCGATCGGCGCCTGCTCAGCCGCGTCTCTGCAGGAGCAGCACGCCGTCCAGGAGCACGGCGGCCGTGCCGTCGGGAGCGGTCACGGCGCGCTCCCTCGTCTCGACGAGCTCCGCAGTCCATTCGGCGGGGTCGAGGGCCAGCTCGGCGAGCTCCTCCTCGGGGCCGACGAGGTGCATCGCTCCGTGGCGGTGGTCGTCGCCGCTCGCCCACGGCGGGGGCGCGGCGTGCGAGACGACGGCGAGGCGGCCGCCGGGAGCGACGACGGAGGCCGCCCGCCGCAGCACGTCGATCCGCGGGAACTCGGCCATCGAGTGCAGGAAGCTCGCCGTCACCAGGTCGAACTCCCCCACGACCGGCCAGTCCTCGGCGAGGTCGGCCTGCACGAAGTCCACGTCGGCGCCCCGCTCGGCCGCGGCCGCGCGCGCCCGGCCCAGCGCCGTCTCGGAGAGGTCGAGCCCGGTGACGCGCCAGCCGAGCGACGCCAGCCACAGCGCGTCCGCCCCCTCGCCGGCGCCGAGGTCGAGGGCGCGGCCCGGCGGCAGCGAGCCGACCAGCCCGACCAGCGTCGCGTTCGGGCGGCCCGACCAGATCCGATCGGAGTCGGCGTAGCGCGCCTCCCACTGCTCGCGTGCGGTGCTCATGCTGCTCCTCGTCCCCGGGCGCAGGGGCACCCGCGTCGAGGATGCCGCGCCGCCGCTCCGGCCGCCAGCCGTCGTGACGAACCGGCACCGGCACCCGTCCCGCGGACGACACGGCCGGACGGAGCCGCGGCGCCGCGCGGACCCGCCGGACGCACTTCCCCGACACGCCCCGCGCCGATTAGCGTCGGTGCATGGCCCTCCGACTCGAAGAGATCATCGTCGACTGCACCGACTTCCGGACCCTCGGGCACTGGTGGCAGGAGGCGCTCGGCTGGGACGTCGTCGACGAGGACGAGGACGGCATCGAGCTGCTCGCCCCGTCGGGCCGCGGGCCGAGCCTCCTCTTCCTCGACGTACCCGAGCGCAAGACCGTGAAGAACCGCCTGCACCTGGATTTCGTGCCGGACGACCAGGAGGCGGAGGTCGCGCGGCTGGTCAGCCTGGGGGCGACGCGGTCCGATGTCGGGCAGGGCGAGCAGTCCTGGGTCGTGCTCGCCGACCCGGAGGGCAACGAGTTCTGCATCCTCTCGGCGCGGGAGTGAGAGCGCTTCCACTTTCCGGGACGGTTGTCGGGAAAGCGCTTCCATGCGGACGCATCGAAAAAGATTCTGAGAAGTCAAGGGTAGAACGATCGTTCTCGACTCCCTAGCATCGCCTCCGACGCGTTCCCCGACCGGGAGCGCGCGGAGCCGAGGAGTCACCGTGACCACGTACGACAGACCCGTCGCCGCCGTCGGCATGACGCAGTCGCAGCAGCAGGGCGAGCTGCTCGCCGGCCGCGCCCTCGAGAACCGCGCCCTCGGCCTCTACGCGTACGCCTACCGCCTCACGCTGTCGGACTACGCGGCGAGCGCCGCCCTCCGCCACGCGGCGGTCACCGTCCGCAGCGGACGGCCGCAGGGACTCGACGACACGGGCGCCCTCGACCTGATGCGCTCCGAGGTCGGACGCGCGAGCGTGCAGCGCGGCGGCTCCGCGATGGAGCGCGCCGAGCAGGCCCCGCCGGCGATCCGCGAGGACGACCTGCTGCGCTCGGGCTTCCACCGCCGCCTGCACGCCCTGCCGACGCTCGAGCGCCAGGCCTGGCTGCTCCGGCACACCGGCGGCCACGACGTCGACGCGATCGCGGCGATGCTGCAGGAGCCGGCGGAGCGCATCCGCTCGGCCCTCGCCTCGGCCGCCCGCACGCTGGTCGAGGGCGAGCTGGCCGAGAGCGAGTCCGCGGAGTAGCGCGGCACCGAGGTGCCCGAGAGACGCCGGGTCCAGCCGGCGGCGCCCCTCAGGCGTCTGGGACCCGGCAGCGACTCGGCGCGACCGGGAGGACGGGGTCAGTCGAGGTAGTCGATGTCGTCCCACGGCTGGTGGACGTCACCGGTGTCGCGGTCGTCGTCCGGCACCTCGAGCTCCTCGAAGATCACCGGAACACCTGTCGAGATCAGGACGCTGACCTGGCGGTTGCCCACGATCACGAAGTCGACGAGGCCTCCTCCGGCCTGCGTCGCCTCGGTCGCCGACCGCTTCAGCTCGGCGACGTCGGTCCCCTGGGACAGCCCGTAGGTCTTGCCCTCGATGGTGACGGTGGTGCGGATCATGTGGCGCTGCTGCTCCTCGGCTCGATGGGTTCAGCGTACGAATCGCGACAGAGCGCTGCCAGGCCTTGCGGTGGAGGCCCGCGGCTGCCACGGGTGAAGGGGCCGGCTGAGGCGAGCGGCGTCCGGAGCCGAGGCCGGAAGCAGCGTGACGGGCCGCTCGGGCTGATCCGCCGCTCCTGACCTCGGTTCCGGACACCGGGCGGCGGAGTCGACCGGGCGCGCTCCACGGAGCTCCCGCCGTAGCGTGGAACCTGTCCGCACGTTCCGCATCCAGCGACAAGGAGGATCCGATGACCGAGAAGAACACTCCCGAGGACCCGCAGACCACCGACCCCGAGCACGTCGACCCCGAGACGGCCACCGACCCCGAGGGCGACCCGGTCGAGAACCCGTCGGGCTGACGCCCGCACCGGAACGGCCCGCGGCCACCGGGACACCGCTGAGAAGGCGGAGTCCCGGGGGTCGCGGGCCGTTCCCGTGTCCGGCGCCGCCATACTGACGGAGTGCAGGCCGAGGACGACGAGCGCAGGGATCTCGAGCGGATCCTGTCGGCCCGACCCCGCGACGACGGCGCCGACCGGGACGAGCGGCGCGAGGCGCTGCGACGGCTCGGCGAGCTGGAGGCGGAGGACGCTCCTCCCGGAGTGACGGGGTCCGGCGCGCAGACCGGCGCCGCGCCGTCCGTGGCGCAGCCGGGTACGGCGCATCCCGGGACGGCGACCGACTCGCGCGCCCCCCTGCCGGCGACCCCACTCCCGCTGTCGGCGACCGCCGGCTCCGGGACTGCGGAGTCGCCCGCCGAGCACCCCGACCGGCCGGCCCCGCGGACGCCGCACCCCCGCCGCCGCCGCCTCGTGCTCGCCGCCGCGATCGTCGGCGGAGCCGCGGTCGGCGCGATCGTCCCCACCGCGCTCCTCCTCCCTCCGCCCGCGGACCCCGTCGCCCCGCCGACCGCCTCCGCGGATCCCGCCGACCGCTTCGCCGCGCTCGTCGAGGGCTGGGAGCCGACCACCGACGTCCCGCCGGGTCTCGCCCTGCTCGCCGGGGAGGCCGTCGTCTACGGCTCCGGGTTCGACACCGCCGAGAACGACCGCCTGCTGATCACCGAGCCGAACGGCACCACGGTGTGCCTCGCCGTGCAGCGCCCGGACGCGTCCTTCTTCGCCGGCTGCACCGGTTCGGAGGCGTTCTTCGCCGGGGAGCCCCTCCGGGTCAGCGGCACGACGCTCCGCAGCGGCGCCCCGGTGTACACGCAGATCCTGCTCCGCCCGGACGGGACGATCGAGGGCGGCTACCAGCTGGTGCCGGAGTCGCCGCAGCCCGAGGCGGAGGACCCCGGAACGGTGGAGTCCGGAACGGTGGAGTCCGGAACGGTGGAGTCCGGAACGGTGGAGTCCGGAACGGTGGAGTCCGGAACGGTGGAGTCCGGGTCACCGGACCCCGCGATAAGCGAGCCCTGAACCGCCGGGCCCGCGACCAGCGAGCCGTGAGCCTGCGACCAGCGAGCCGCTAGGCGCGCGTCGCCTCCGCCGCGTCCGCGATCACCTCGGCCGCGGACCCCGTCCGCTCCCACACCGCGCGCTGCCGCTCGGCGCCCGTGCCCCGCGCCAGGACCCGCTCGACGCCGCACGCCGCGACCTCCTCGTCGCCCGACTCCGCCAGCGCCCGACCCGCGTGGTCGAGCAGGCGCGCCAGTACCGCGGAGGCGGGGGCCGGGCAGCCGTCGAGCGGATCGATCAGGTCGCCGGTCGTGCCGTGGCGGCTCGCCAGCCAGGAGGAGACGGCGATCACCGGAGTCGGCAGCGGCACGGGCGGGACCCCGGCGCCCGCGTCGCGCACGGCCGTCTCGGCGAGCGCCCGGATCAGGACGGCGATCAGCGCCGAGTCCTCGGCGTGCAGCGGGACGTCGGCGATGCGCACCTCGACGGTCGGGTGCGCACGGGAGAGACGGGCGTCGAAGTAGAGCATCCCCTCGTCCAGCAGCACGCCGCAGGAGGTGAGGGAGGCGACGACGCTCCGGTACTGCTCGACGTCGCCCCAGATCCCGACCGGGCCCGCGGTGGGCCAGCGCCCCCACGACTGGTAGCGCCAGCTGGCGAACCCGGTGTCGACGCCGGCGCGCAGCGGGGAGTTGGTGCTCAGGGCGAGGAGGGCGGGCAGCCAGCCGCGCAGCCGGTCGAGGACCGCGATCCCCTCCTCCGGCGACCCGATCCCGACATGGACGTGCAGGCCGCAGGTGAACTGCTCGCGGGCGACGAGGCCGAAGCGCTCGGCCATCCGGTCGTAGCGCTCGTCGGCCGAGAGGTGCGGCTCGAACGCGGCGGGGCTGGTCGCGACCGCGACGGCGCGAGCACCGACCTCGCGGGCGGAGTCGTCGGCCAGGCGGCGGCCCTCGCGCAGTCCGGCCAGCAGCGCGTCGTGCGTGCGGGCGGGAGCGCCGACCGCCTCGATCTGCTCCGCCTTGAGCTCGGCGGCCAGGGCGACCGCCGCGGAGCCGCGGACGGAGCCGAGCAGCAGCGGCGCCGCGGGCGTCGGGAGGAACGTGCCGGCGTCGACGAGGAGGTACTCCTCCTCCACCCCGAAGGTGCGGGCGCTCATGGGAGCGCCTTCCGCTCGAGTCCCCCGCCGCAGCCCACCCGGTCATCCCACCGTGCCGGGCGCCCGCCGGGCAACCGTCCTCGGCCGATGTTCAGCGTCGGGACGCCCGCGACGACGCCGGTCCGCGGGCGGGCTGTCAAGGCCGGGTGCTGCCGGGCGCGGAGCGGCAGGATCGGAGCACACCCAGAACCGGAGGTCCCCGTGCCCGACAGCACTCCCGAGCAGGCCGAGTACGACGTCGCCGTCATCGGCGCAGGACCCGCGGGGACGGCCGCCGCCCTCCGCGCCGCGGAACTGGGAGCGCGCGTCGTCGTGCTCGAGGCCGCGCGCGTCGGCGGCACCTGCGTCAACACCGGCTGCGTGCCCACCCGCGTTCTGGCGAAGACGGCGCGGATGATGCGCGAGACCCGCTCCGCCGGCGACTACGGGATCGAGATCGGCACTCCCGTCCTCGACTGGGCCGCGACCGTGCGCCACGTGCACGAGCGCGTCGACCTGGTGCGCTCGATCAAGCGCGAGGCGCAGCGGTTCGAGGAGGCGGGAGTCGACCTGATCCACGAGGGCCGCGCCCGCTTCGTCGACGAGAGCACCCTCGTGCTCGACAGCGGCCGGCGGATCCGCGCGCGCTCGATCATGGTCTGCGTCGGCGGGCACTCGCGGCGGCTGCCGATCCCGGGCGCCGAGCTCGCGACCGTGCCGGAGGACGTGCTCGGGCTGACCGAGCTGCCGCGCCGCGTCGCCGTGATCGGCGGCGGCAACACGGGCGCCCAGCTCGTCACCGTCTTCAACGCCTTCGGCTCGGAGGTGACGCTCCTCGACGTCGCCCCGCGGATCCTGATGACCTCCGACTCCAGCATCTCCGAGCACGTCGCATCCGCCTTCGAGCGCCAGGGGGTCCGCGTCCGCACCGGGATCGAGACGGTGTCGGGCATCGAGCAGCAGGACGACGGCTCGCTCGCGATCGCGTGGCGCGAGGGCGGCGAGGACCGCACGGCCGAGGTCGACGTGGTGATCATGGCCACCGGCTGGCCCGCCGACGTCGAGGACCTCGGACTCGAGAACGCGGGCATCGAGGTCGTCCGCTCGGCGATCCCCGCCGATCAGTACTTCCGCACCGTCGTGCCGCACATCTTCGCGGTCGGCGACGCGAACGGGCGCGACATGCTCGTCCAGGCGGCGCAGTTCGAGGCGGAGGCCGCCGCCGAGAACGCGGTGCTCGGCGCGAACCGGCGCACGCCCCAGTTCCTCCTGCCCGCGGGCGGATTCACGGACCCGGACTACGCGGGCGTCGGCTTCACCCAGGAGCAGGCCCGCGAGCGCGACCCGCAGTGCGTCGTCGCCTCGGTGCCGTTCTCGCACCTGGACCGCGCCGTCATCGACGACCGCGAGAACGGGTTCCTCACGCTGATCGCCGACCGGCGCCGCGAGCTGCTGCTCGGCGCGCACGCGGTCGGCGAGAACGCGATCGAGGTCGTGCAGTCGGTGACCACGGCGATGGCGGCCGGAGTCGACCTCGCGACCCTCGCGAACGTCCGCTTCGCCTACCCCACCTACAGCGCGGTGATCGGGATGGCGGCGCGCGCGCTGCTGGCCGAGCCGGCGCGCCCGACCGAGCTGGACTGACGCGCTACCCGATCCCCGAGGCCGGCGCCAGCCCCGAACCGGCGGCCCGCCGCCTCCGAACCACTGGAGACGGGCACTCCGCCCGCCCCGCCGAGAGGAACCCCCGTGCCGATCCCCGCTGTCGACTACAACCACGTCCGACTCACCGTCCGCGACATCGCCGTCTCGCGCCCCTTCTACGACTCCGTCTTCGGCTTCGACGTCGCCTTCGAGGCGCCGCCGGCCGACGCGTCGCCGGAGGAGAAGGAGCAGCTGGCGTTCGTCTTCGGCGGGGTGATCTACCAGTTCCCGGGCGGACTGCTCGGCCTGCGCCCCGTCGCGCCCGGCGACGACCGTTTCGACGAGGACCGGGTCGGACTCGACCACGTCAGCTTCACCGTGCCCGACCTCGACGCGCTGAAGGCCGCCGCGGCCGTGCTCGACGACCTCGGCATCGCCCACGAGCCGATCAAGGACGCCGGCGGCATGAGCCTCCTCGAGTTCCGCGACCCCGACAACATCGCGCTCGAGATCACGTCCCCGAGCTGATCGGAGCCCGCTGATCAGGTAGCGCGCGCAGCGAGATCTCCCCCGCACGAAAGGGGGAGGTCTCGATGCGCCGTCGCACGGCTCCTCGACTAGCGGGGCACCTGTGCGAACAGCCGGCGTCTCCCCGGAGGGAAGGTCGAGACGATCGGGGACGACATCGCCTGGATGCGTCGAGACGCAGACGGGCGTCTGCGCGCGATCACCCCGAACGTGGCTCCTTCGGAGTCGCTCCCGGCACCGGGGAGAAGACGAATCCCGCCGCGATCCAGACGCTCTGGGGCAGCACGCTCTTCACCAACGTCCCCCTCACCGACGACCACGACCCTCTCGACGGAGTGAATGCCTCCTGCCGGGCCGCTCTTGCGTGCAGGCGTGCGAACCTGATGCCCCCACCGGCGCCGTAGAAGCTTCGCGCTCCTCGATGAGCGAGAGGACATAAGCTCGCCCACATGGCAGCCGGCGCAGTGATGCACAACTTCGCGATACAGCTGGCTGATGTGGACCGCGGCGTCTACGAAGACATCACGCTGCGGGCCGCTCGGCACCCTTCCGAGACCGACGTGTACATGATGACGCGCGTGCTCGCGTACTGCCTCGAATACGTGGAGGGGATCACCTTCAGCGAGGGGATCTCGTCGACGGCGACCGAGCCGGCGGTGCTGGTCCGCGATCTCACCGGCAGGCTGACCACGTGGATCGAGGTGGGCGCGCCGGATGCCGAGCGACTGCACTTCGGGAGCAGGCTGGCCGACCGCACGACGGTCTACACGCATCGCAACCCGGAGAAGGTGATCGCGGCGTGGTCGGGCAAGCGCGTCCACCAGCTCGAGCAGATCACCGTCCAGAGCTTCGACCAGGGATTCCTGGATGCCGCGGTCGCGGTACTCGAGCGCCGCAACACGCTGACCGTGTCGGTCGTCGAGGGGCAGCTGTATCTCGAGTTCAACGGCGTGACGTCGAGCAGCGGCATCCACGTGCATCAGCCGGGCTGAGCCGGCGCCGAGTGTCACGAGGTTCGTGTCTAGAAGACCGGTTGGAGGACACGGTGGAGCATGACGGCAGAGCACTCGGCGCGGACGAGACCGGTGTCCATCATCGGCCCTCACCTGTCGCGAGCGTGCACGTCCGGGCGGTCGTGACCTGGCTGGCGATCTTCCCTCTGGTCACCATCGGGATGACGGTGCTGGCCCTCGTCGCGGACGAGTGGCCTCCTGTCTTGCGAGCCTTTGTCCTGACCGCCGTCGTGGTGCCGCTCGCCGTCTACCAGATCGTGCCGCGACTGGCTCGCCGAGACTGCGCTCGACGAGGAGCGACCTTCAGCCCTTCAGCCCTTCAGCCCTTCAGCACCCGGAGCCGTCAGCATCCGACTTCAGCCACGGGCCGCTCGGCGACGTCCGCGGAAGGCGACGATACGGCCGTGCAGGAGGAGCAGTCGCGGCACGATCTGGTAGACGGCGAGCGGCACCACGACGGCGGTCAGGACAAAGGCTCGCAAGACAGGAGGCCACTCGTCCGCGACGAGGGCCAG
>NZ_PSUC01000093.1:0-15327 GCF_002931635.1 Rathayibacter sp. AY2B7
CTGCGTCGGAGGCGCCGATCACAGAGAGCCGCGGTGCCCGATGCCGGAAGACAAGCCCGCGTCGCGGGCACCGAGCATCTACGACGTCGCCCGCGCGGCCGGCGTCTCGCACCAGACCGTCTCCCGGGTCCTGAACGACCATCCGAGCCTCCGCGCCGAGACGAAGAAGCGCGTGCTCGAGGTCATGGCCGAGCTCGACTACCGCCCCAACCTCGCCGCGCGGGCACTGGTCACCAGCCGCACCCGCACCGTCGGCGTGCTGTCCTCGCAGAGCCTGCAGTACGGTCCGGCCTCCAGCATCCAGGCCATCGAGGTGGCGGCGCGCGACGCGGGCTACCTCGTCGTCACGGCCAACGTCGACGGCACCGACGGCGCGTCGATCCAGGCCGGGATCCGGCATCTGCTCAACCAGGCGGTCGAGGGCCTCGTGGTCGTCGCCCCGCAGATCCGCGTCTTCGACATCCTCTCCGGAGTCGCGCTGCGCATCCCGCACGTGACGCTGCAGACGAGCGAGGACGACCGCGACGACGCGCTCTACGTCGACCAGATGGCCGGCGCCCGCATCGCCACCGGGCACCTGATCGACCTCGGGCACACCGAGATCGTGCACCTCGCCGGCCCGCAGGACTGGATCGAGGCCGAGGCGCGGATGCGCGGCTACCTCGCCGAGCTCGACCACCGCTCGATCCCGCTGCGCCCGCCGCTGCTCGGCGACTGGAGCGCCGAGCGCGGCCACCGCGTGGGCCTCGAGCTCTCGCGCTTCCTCGACTTCACCGCGGTGTTCGCGGGGAACGACCAGATGGCACTCGGACTGATGAGCGCGTTCCACGAGCGCGGGGTCCGCGTGCCGGAGGACGTCAGCGTCATCGGCTTCGACGACATCCCCGAGGCGGCGTTCTACTGGCCGCCGCTGACCAGCGTCCGCCAGGACTTCGTGGAGCTCGGACGCCGGTGCGTGGCCGCGCTGCTCAGCCTGATCGAGGGCGACCGGCCGGAGAAGGCGGCGCCGATCGCTCCGCAGCTGGTCGTCCGCGGATCCACGGCCGTCCCCCGGAGCGCGAGCGTCACCGCCTCGCGCTGACCGGCGGCCGCGACGCCCTCGCGCCGCGACCGCCCGGGATCACTCGCCGTGAGCGGCGATCGACACGTCGTTCCAGCGCTTCCAGGTCTCGAGGCGCGACTCGTAGTCCGCCGTCGCGATGCCCAGCGGCGCACGTCCGAAGAAGATCCGCAGCGGCGGCTCGTCCGCGTCCACGACCGCGAGGATCCCGAGACGCGAGGCCCGCGGGTCGCCCTGCTGCGCGGCGGACGGGCGTCGGCTCGCGGCCTCGCGGACCTCGTCGTACGCGGCGATCGGCTCGCTGCGCGACGCGGAGGGACCGGACCAGTCGGTCGAGTACCCGCCGGGCTCGACGAGGGTCACGTGGATCCCGAAGCCGGCGACCTCGGCGGCCAGCGACTGGGTGAAGCCCTCGAGCGCCCACTTCGACGCGTGGTACGCGCCGATCGAGGGGAACGCGCTGATGCCTCCGATGCTGGACACCTGGACGATGTGCCCCGAGCCCTGCTCGCGGAGGATCGGCAGCGCGGCCTGGGTGACCCAGAGGGCGCCGAAGACGTTGGTCTCGAGCTGCGCGCGGACCTCCTCCTCGGTGAGCTCCTCGATCATGCCGAAGTGCCCGTAGCCGGCGTTGTTGATCACGACGTCCAGGCGCCCGAAGCGCTCGGCCGCGGCCTGCACGGCGGCGAAGCCGGCCCCGCGATCGGTCACGTCCAGGGTCAGCGGGAGGAACGTGTCCGGGTACTCCTCGACGAGAGCGTCGAGGGTCTCGATCCGGCGGGCGGTGCCGGCGACCGAGTCGCCGCGCTCGAGAGCCGCCTCGGCCCACTCGCGGCCGAAGCCCTTCGAGGCGCCGGTGATGAACCAGGTCTTCGTCATGGTGTGCGTCCTTTCGACAGTGCTGGACGCAACGCACGCGGCCCCTGCTCCCTTCCACGGCCGGGGACCCTTGACAGCACGCGGTGGAGGGCGGAGGACGGGCCGCCGGGAGCCGCCGATGTCCCGTTACCGAGTCGAGACATCCGCGTTGACACGAACGGCGCCGTCGGGTCTAGCATGACGCAATGTGATCGCTCACATGGCATCACAGCTCCGCCCCGATCCCGAGGGCGGCCCTGCATCCACTGCATTCAATGACGAAGGAATCACAGTGACCACAATGAAGCGCGCTCTCATCGCCGGCATCGCCGGCGGAGCGATGATCCTCTCCCTCGCCGCCTGCTCCTCCGGAACCGGTGGCGGCTCGGGCTCGGGATCCGGCGACGGCGGCCTCGTCGGCGTCGCGATGCCGACCAAGTCGTCCGAGCGCTGGATCGCTGACGGCAACAACGTCAAGTCGCAGCTCGAGGAGGCCGGCTACCAGGTCGACCTGCAGTACGCCGAGGACGACATCCCCACCCAGGTCTCGCAGCTCGAGAACATGATCACCAAGGGCGCCAAGGCCCTGATCGTCGCCTCGATCGACGGCACCACCCTCACGAGCGTGCTCGAGGAGGCCAAGGCCAACGACATCCCCGTCATCGCCTACGACCGCCTCATCCGCGACTCCGAGAACGTGGACTACTACGCCACCTTCGACAACTACAAGGTGGGCGTCCAGCAGGCCACCTCGCTCCTCGCGGGCCTGGGTCTCACCGACCTCACCGGCGCGAAGGCCGCCGACGCCCCCGCCGGCCCCTTCAACGTCGAGCTGTTCGCCGGAAGCCCCGACGACAACAACGCCACGTTCTTCTTCAACGGCGCGATGGACACCCTCCAGCCGTACATCGACGACAAGACGCTCGTCGTGAAGTCCGGTGAGACCGACTTCAACACCGTCGCCACGCTCCGCTGGGACGGCGAGGTCGCCCAGAGCCGCATGGAGGACATCCTCACCAAGACGTACTCCGACGGCTCCAAGGTCCAGGGCGTCCTCTCGCCCTACGACGGCCTCAGCCGCGGCATCATCTCGGCTCTGACCGACGCCGGCTACACCGTCGGCTCCGACTTCCCGATCATCACCGGTCAGGACGCCGAGCTCGACTCCGTCAAGGCGATCATCGCCGGCGAGCAGTACGCGACCATCTACAAGGACACCCGCGAGCTCGCCAAGGAGGCCGTGAAGATGGCCCAGGCCGTGCTCGAGGGCACCGAGCCCGAGGTCAACGACACCGACACCTACGACAACGGCAAGAAGGTCGTCCCGGCCTTCCTGCTCGAGCCGGTCATCGTCACCAAGGACCAGATCCAGTCCGTCCTCGTCGACGGCGGCTACTACACGGATGCGGAAGTGAACGGCTAGTCCTCTCTCCTCACCCGAGAAGGAACACCCCGGGAGGGCGCCCAGTGGGCGCCCTCCCCCACTACGAAGGAAGGGAGGCGGCGTGACCTCGAACATCCTCGAGATGCGCGGCATCACCAAGACGTTCCCGGGCGTGAAGGCGCTCCAGGACGTCACGCTCAACGCACAGCGCGGCGAAGTCCACGCGATCTGCGGGGAGAACGGCGCCGGCAAGTCGACGCTGATGAAGGTCCTGTCGGGTGTCTACCCGTACGGCACCTACGAGGGCGACATCGTCTTCGAGGACGAGGTGATGCAGTTCTCCAGCATCCGCGACTCGGAGGCGAAGGGCATCGTCATCATCCACCAGGAGCTGGCCCTCAGCCCCTACCTCTCCATCGCGGAGAACATCTTCCTCGGCAACGAGGTCCGCGGCTTCGGCGGCCTGATCGACTGGAACAAGACCAACCAGGAGGCGGCGTCGCTGCTGGCCCGGGTGGGTCTGCGCGAGAACCCGACGACCAAGATCCTCGACATCGGAGTCGGCAAGCAGCAGCTCGTCGAGATCGCGAAGGCGCTCTCCAAGCGGGTCAAGCTGCTCATCCTCGACGAGCCCACCGCGGCACTCAACGACGAGGACTCGGACCACCTGCTCGACCTGATCCTGCACCTCAAGGAGCAGGGGATCACGTCGATCATCATCAGCCACAAGCTGAACGAGATCAAGAAGATCGCGGACACCGTCACGGTCATCCGCGACGGCAAGACCATCGAGACGATCGCCCACGACGACGTCACCGAGGACCGCATCATCAAGGACATGGTCGGCCGCGACCTGGACCACCGCTACCCGGACCACACGCCGCACATCGGCGAGGAGATCCTGCGCGTGGTCGACTGGACCGCCCACCACCCCCAGGACCCGACCCGCGTCATGGTGGACAAGGTCAACCTGACGGTGCACCGCGGCGAGATCGTCGGCATCGCCGGGCTGATGGGCGCCGGGCGCACCGAGTTCGCGATGAGCCTCTTCGGCCGCTCCTACGGCAGCCGCATCTCGGGCCAGGTCTTCAAGGCCGGCAAGGAGATCAAGATCCGGAACGTCTCGGAGGCGATCGCCCACGGGCTCGCCTACGCGACCGAGGACCGCAAGCACTACGGCCTCAACCTCATCGACGACATCAAGCGGAACATCTCGCTCGCGTCGCTCGACAAGGTGGCCCGCGGCGGACTGGTCGACGACAACCGCGAGTTCGAGGTCGCCAACGAGTACCGCGGCAGCATGAACATCAAGTCGCCGACCGTGCTCGCCAAGACCGGCAAGCTCTCGGGCGGCAACCAGCAGAAGGTCGTCCTGTCGAAGTGGATCTACTCCGACCCCGACGTCCTCATCCTCGACGAGCCCACCCGCGGCATCGACGTGGGTGCGAAGTACGAGATCTACACCATCATCAACCGGCTCGCGGCGCAGGGTAAGGGGATCATCGTCATCTCCTCCGAGCTGCCGGAGCTGCTCGGCATCTGCGACCGCGTCTACGCGCTGTCGGAGGGCCGGATCACGGGCGAGCTGCCCATCGCCGAGGCGACGCCCGAGGCGGTCCTCACCCTCATGACCCAGGAGAAGCAACGATGACCGATCTGCAGAACGAACCGTCCACCGCGGCCGGTGCGCAGGTGAAGCCCACCGAGAACGCCTTCACGAAGCGCCTCAGCCACGTGCTGGGCGACCTCGGCAAGAACGGCATCTTCATCGCCCTCATCGTGGTGGTGCTGCTGTTCGAGGTGATGACCGGCGGAATCCTCCTCCGCCCCCAGAACATCTCGAACCTGATCGTCCAGAACGGCTACATCCTGATCCTCGCCATCGGCATGGTGATGGTCATCGTGGCCGGGCACATCGACCTCTCGGTCGGCTCGGTCGCGGCGTTCGTCGGAGCGATCTCGGGCGTCTTCGCGGTCAACATGGGTCTCCCGTGGTGGCTGTCGATCGTCCTCTCCCTCCTCATCGGCGCCCTGGTCGGAGCGTGGCAGGGCTTCTGGATCGCGTACGTCGGGATCCCGGCGTTCATCGTGACCCTGGCGGGCATGCTGATCTTCCGCGGCCTGGCGCTCGTCGTCCTCGGCAACGCGAACATCGGCTCCTTCCCGACCGAGTACCGCGCGCTGGGCAACGGCTTCCTCACCGACCTGTTCGGCGAGACCGACCTCGACCCGCTGTCGCTCGTCATCGGCGCGCTCGCGATCGTCGCCTTCGCCGTGCAGTCCGTGCGCACCCGCCGCGGCCGCCAGAAGTACGCGCAGAGCGTCGAGCCGGGCGCCTGGTTCGTCACCAAGCTCGTCCTCGTCTCCGTCGTGATCGCGGCCTTCTCCTTCGCGCTGGCCACCTTCAAGGGCATCCCGGTCACCCTGATCGTGCTCGCCGTGCTCGTCCTGATCTACGGCGTGGTCATGAACCGCTCCGTCTTCGGCCGTCACGTCTACGCGATCGGCGGCAACCTGCACGCCGCGGAGCTGTCCGGCATCAAGACCCGCAACGTCACCTTCTGGCTGTTCGTCAACATGGGCGTCCTCGCGGCGCTGGCCGGCCTCGTCTTCACCGCGCGACTCAACCTCGCCGGCCCGAAGGCGGGTGACGGCTTCGAGCTCGAGGCCATCTCGGCCGCCTTCATCGGCGGCGCGGCGGTCCAGGGCGGCGTCGGCACCATCGGCGGCGCGATCATCGGTGGCCTCATCATCGGCGTCCTGAACAACGGCATGTCGATCATGGGCATCGGCATCGAGTGGCAGCAGGCGGTCAAGGGCCTCGTGCTCCTGCTCGCGGTCGCCTTCGACGTCTACAACAAGCGCCGCTCGGGCGGACGCTAGGCCCTGCGGTCGTGCCCGACTGGTCGCGGTTCCTGCCGCTGAGCACCGGGCCCTCGGTCGACGAGACGGGCGTCAGCAACGACTGGCGCCCCCTCGTCGCCGAGAGGCTCGACCGCCTCGCCGTCCTGGCCGCCTCCCCCTCCACCACGGAGGGCGAGGCGGCCAGTGCCGTCTCCCGGGACGCCCTGCTCGGAGAGCTCGTCGTGCGGCTCTCGAGCAGCACCGGCCAGCGCCTCGCGACGCGGATGGGCGCCCGCGAGGCCTCCTCCCCTCCTCCTCCCGCCGAGGTCGCCCCGGCCCTGGCCGCTCTCGCCTCCGCTCGCCGCGCCGGCGCCGGTCCCCGCTCGGTCGCCGAGCTGGTCGAGGTCGTCCGCGTCGAGCTCGCCCTCTCCCCCGAGCCGCTCGCCCTCTCCTCCCGCATCACCGGCGGGGTGGCCCTGGACCGCCTGCAGCGCGCGCCGCTCGCGATCCGCGCCGCCGTCCGCGGTCGCACCCTCGCTCCGACCGACGCGGAGTGGGAGCTCGGCTCCGGCCCCGCCCTGCGCGTGCCGGCCGACGCGATCCTCCGCTTCCTGCTCGGCCTCGGGCCCTTCCCCGCCGAGCCGACCGCCTAGGCGGCGCCGCCACCTGCCCCCGGGCGGAGGCGGCGCCGCGCCGGTCGTAGCATCGGAGGATGACGCGCTCACTGCCGAGAAGCACCCCGTCCGCCCGCTCCGTCGACGCCGAGGGGGTGCTCGCCTTCGTCGACGCGGTCGAGGCCGCTCCCGGCGTCGAGCTGCACGGGCTGATGGTCGTGCAGGGCGGCGACGTCGTCGCCGAGGGCTGGTGGGCGCCGTACTCGGCCGAGCGACTGCACCTCTTCTACTCGCTGAGCAAGAGCTTCACCGCGACCGCCGTCGGCCTCGCGGTCGCCGAGGGCCTGGTCGACCTGGACGCCACCGTCCTCTCGTACTTCCCCGAGCTCGACGACGAGATCACCGACCCGCGCTCGCGTGCGATCCGCGTCCGCCACGTCCTCGCGATGGCGAGCGGCCACTCCGCCGAGACGATCGACCGCGCCGAGGAGAGGGACCCGGCCGACCTGGTGCGCGGCTTCCTCCTCCTCCCGCCGGAGCAGGAGCCGGGCAGCGTCTTCGCCTACAACCAGCCCTGCACCTTCGCCGCCGCCGCGATCGTGCAGCGCGTGAGCGGGCAGTCGCTGACCGACTACCTGCGCCCGCGCCTGCTCGATCCGCTCGGCATCGGCGAGGTCGCCTGGCAACGCGACGACTCGGGGCGCGAGCTCGGCTACAGCGGCCTGCACGCCACCACCGAGGCGGCCGCTGCGCTCGGACTGCTGTACCTGCAGGAGGGGCGCTGGGACGACCGGCGGATCCTCTCGCCGGAGTGGGTCGCCGAGGCGTCCCGCGCGCACGTCCCGACCCACGAGGACGGCGGACCCGACTGGCAGCAGGGCTACGGCTTCCAGTTCTGGCGGTCGCTGCACGGCTACCGCGCGGACGGCGCGTACGGGCAGTTCAGCCTGATCGTGCCCGAGCGCGAGCTCGTGATCGCACTGACCGGCCAGACCTCGGACACGCAGACGCTGCTCGCGCTCGCCTGGGAGCACCTGCTCCCCGCCGTCGGCCGCGGGTCCACGGCGGAGGCCGACGCCCGGCTGGCCGACCGGCTGTCGGAGCTCGCCCTGCCCCCGCTCGAGGGCGCCTCCCCCGCGACCGGGAGCTACACGCCGGTCGGATCGTGGCCCGACGCCGTCGAGGTGACGGCCGACGAGGGCGGCTGGACGCTCGCGCTGATCGAGGGCGACGAACGCTTCGCCGTGACGCCCGGCGCGGGAGCCTGGACCGTCGACGGGCCGTTCGCGGCGAGCGCCGGACCCTCGGGCGACGGCGTCCTGGTCGACGTCGTGTTCCTCGAGAACCCGCACCGCCTGCACGTCGAGCTCGCTCCCGACCGCACCGCCCGCGTCCGCTGGGAGACGGAGCCGCTGCACGGCGGCCCGCTCGCCGGGCTGCGCGCCCCGCGCTGACGGCAGGACCCGCTCCGCTCATCCGTCGCGAACGGCCCGTCCGCCCCTCGGCGACGGGCCGTTCGCGACGGATCGAGTGGGGTCGCGCTCGGCCGTGCGGACCGCGTACATCGGGCGGTGCTCACCGGGGGTCGACCGTCTCCGCTACTTCCCGTCGATCCGGCCGACGGCGGCCCCGTGGTGTCGGAAGGCGTCCCGCGCGGCGCCCCAGCTCCGCGGATCGACGCCGAGCGCGGTGCGGAGGTAGGCGGTGCTCAGCCGCTGCAGCGCGGCGACGCGCTCGGGGTCCGCGTCTGGTCGTCTCCGCCACCGAGTCCCCGACGATCCCGCCGAGCGAGTGCTCCGCACCGTGGAGGGTCAGCAGGTCGGAGGCACCGGGGCTGTGCGTGAAGGCGTCGGTGAACCAGTCGGGGCCGCGCCGCGACATCCGCGACTGGTCGCGGTCGCCCGCGACGACCAGGGTCGGTGTGGTCAGCTCGGCGAACGAGGGCCGCAGGAAGGGGAAGTGCTCGCGGGCGAACGGCGCGAGGTCGTCCCCGGCGAGCCCGGTCGCCGCGAGCAGGATCCCGGCGCGGACCCGCTCGTCCGAGAGGTCGGCTCCGGCGGTGCCGTCGTCGTCGAGGACGCGGGCGCCGAGGAGGGCCTGCGCGGTCTGCCCGCCCCAGGAGTGGCCGGCCACGGCGATCCGGGCGCGGTCGATCCGTCCGGCGAGGCCGGGGACGGCCGCCTCGAGGGTGTCGAGCCGGTCGAGGGAGCGGGTCAGGTCGGCGATCCGCTCCGTCCAGATGCTCGGGAAGACCGGGTGGTCGAAGCCGAAGCCGTTGCGGCGGGAGTCGAGGTGGGTGGGCTGGATCACGACGAAGCCGCGGGACGCCCAGAAGGCGGTCAGCGGGGCGTAGCCGTCGAGGTTCCAGCCGTTGCCGTGCGAGAACAGCACGACGGGCAGATCCGACCCCGTCGTCGGGGCCGAGACGCGGACCTCGAGCGGGACGGGGCGGCCGGGGGCGTCGAGCACGACCGGAGCGAGGGAGACGACGGGGGCGCCGGGTCCGACGACGCGGTCGAGGGAGTCGAGGAGCGGAGTGGGCACGAGGGTCCTTCCTGGGGGGCGGCGCTCTGGCACAATCGTCGGAGCGCTGCTCCGGAACATTGCGGAGCACTGCTCCGGAACGTGATGGAGCTGCGCTCGGAGACATTACGGAGCGCCGCTCCGAAAAGCAAGGAGAACCGATGAGCGACCGTGCGCCCCGCACGCCCGGCCGACCGCGGACGAGTCGCGACGCTCTGCTCGCCGCCGCGGCGACGGTGTTCGTGGCCTCCGGCGTGGACGCGCCGGTCCGCGAGATCGCGGCGGAGGCCGGCGTCGGCATGGGGACGATCTACCGGCACTTCCCGACCCGCTCGGAGCTCGTGGTCGCCGTCTACCGCCACCAGGTCGAGGCCTGCGCGGAGGCGGGCCCACGGCTGCTCGCCGACAGCGCGACCACGGAGGCCGCCCTCCGGGCCTGGGTCGCCCACTTCGTCGACCTCCTGGTGACCAAGCACGGCCTCGCCGGTGCGCTCCAGGGCGACAGCGCCGGATCCGACGCCCTGCACGCCTACTTCGTGGAGCGGCTCGTCCCCGTCTGCGGCGACCTGCTCGAAGCGGCACGACCCGCCCGGATCCTGGCGTCGAGTCTCAGCGGCTACATGCTCCTCAAGGGCATCGGCAACCTCTGCATCGGCGCCGCCCACGATCCGGACTACGACGCCGACACCCTCGTGCAGGCCCTCGTCACCGGAGCGCTGCAGGCGGATCAGCCCTGATCGCCTCCATGGTCCGCTCGACCGCGTCCTCGACCGCCGCCCTGCGGCTCGCGTCGTCCTCGCGCTCGGACTCGTGGACGAAGACGGCTCCGCCGCGCCGGGCTCCGCAGTAGTCGATGATCCCGTGCTGGATCTGCGTCAGCAGCGCCTGCTCGTAGCCGTGCCGCTCGTAGGTCCCGGCGGAGTCCCCCGCGACGAGGACGAGGTGGACGGTCAGAGCGCCGAGTCTGCGCCGCGTGCCATGGACGGGATCGATGTCGAAGGCCCAGCCGGCGATGAACACCCGGTCGATCCAGCCCTTCAGCAGCGCGGGCATCGACCACCAGTAGACCGGGAAGACGAGCACGAGGTGGTCGACGCCGTCGAGCCGGCGCTGCTCGCGCAGGACGTCGTCGGGAACGGGGCCATCGCCGCGGTAGCGGTCCCGGTCGGCCGCGCCGAACCGCGGATCGAAGCCCTCGGCGTCGAGGTCGGCCGCCGCCACGCCGTCCGGACCGAGCTCCTCCTGGAGCCGTCGCGCGAGAGCGGCGGTGAGCGAGTCGGGGTCGGGATGCGCGGTGACGAGGAGCGTGCTCATCGCTCCAGTGAACCGCACCCGCCCTGCGGCACCCCTGGCAGGATGACCCGGTGACTCCGCACCGCTCCCCCCGTCGCCCGGATGTCGTCTCCGTCGAGCTCGTCGGCGGACCGGAGCCGCTGGAGCTCGCCCTGCACGAGTACGACCCCGAGTGGTCCGCCCTGTTCGAGGAGCACCGGCGGCGCATCCTCGACGCGGTCCCGGGCGTGCGGGTCGAGCACATCGGCTCGACCTCCGTCCCGGGCCTGCCCGCGAAGCCGATCGTCGACGTGCTGGTCGTCGTGCCCGACATCACGGCGGAGGAGGACCACGTCGCGCCGCTGCTCGCGGCCGGCTACGTCCTGCGCACCCGCGAGCCCGGGCACCGGCTCGTCCGCACCCCCGGACGGGACGCCCACGTGCACGTCTACGAGGAGGGGCATCCCGCGATCGACGCGTACCTCCTCCTGCGCGACCGGCTGCGCACCGACCCGGCCGACCGCGAGCTCTACCGCAGCACGAAGGCGTCTCTCCTCCTCCGGCGCTGGGAGGACGGGAACGACTACGCCGAGGCGAAGTCCGCCGTGATCGCGGCCATCCTCGAGCGCGCGAGATCCTCGCAGCTCTGAGATCGATATCCGGAACTACTGCAGAGCACTTGCATGCTTCGGAGAGCACGGGTTAGCGTCGGGAAGAGATCTACCTGCCCTGGGCGGCGGACGCGGCGACCGCGGCGGACGGCTCCGTCGTGGGCGTGCCGACCGACGTGGGCGGCCTCAGCTTCGCCTACCGCGCGGACCTGTTCGAGCAGGCAGGCCTCCCCACCGATCCGGACGAGGTCGCCGCGCTCTGGAGCGACTGGGACGGCTTCCTCGCGACCGGCGAGAAGTACACGGCCGCGACCGGCAAGCCCTTCGTCGACAACGTGGAGACCAGCGTCTTCTACTCGACGATCAACCAGGTCACCGAGAAGTACTACTCCCCCGACGGCGAGCTCGTCTACGACACGAACCCGCAGGTGGAGGACGCCTTCGACATCGCGGTGAAGGCCCACGACGCGGGGATCAGCGCCGGCATCGCCGCCTTCTCCTCCGGCTGGGCACCCGGACGGGCGAACGGCTCGTTCGCCGTGACCGTCGCTCCGTCCTGGATCCTCCAGGGCATCACGACCGACGCCCCCGACACCGCGGGGAACTGGCGCGTCACCTCGGTCCCCGGAGTCGGCGGCAACTGGGGAGGCAGCGTCATCGCCATCCCAGCGCGGGCCGAGCACCCGCAGGCCGCGTGGCAGTACATCCAGACGATGATGTCGGCGGAGGGCCAGGAGGACCACTTCGCCACCTCCGGCACGTTCCCCGCCGCCACCGCCGCCCTGCAGAGCGACAGCGTCCGCGCCTACACCGATCCGTTCTTCGGCGACTCGAGGATCGGCGAGGTGATCGCGAGCTCGGTCGAGGACTTCCCCTCGTTCGTGAACGGCCCCGACACCGGAGCGATCGGCGCCGCCCTCTCGGGGGCGCTGGTCGAGCTGGAGTCGGGCAACGTCTCCTCCGCCGACGCCTTCTCGAGCGGGCTCGACAGCGCTCGCCAGGCGGTCGGCGGCTAGGCCGCACCGCACGTCCGATCGCCCTCGAGCCCTCCGGCCCGGGGGCGATCGCGGTTCGAGCGGCATCGGATGATCGCCGGTTCGCGGAGCGCGCCTTCCAGCCGGGCGGAGCGCTCGTGCCGGAAGGTCGAGCAGCAAGGACCGGGCCCGCAGCCGTCGGGATCCGGCGATCGAGTGGATTCGGATGTTGACGTCATCAGACCCTCGTGGAAGCCTGATGTTTGCGTGAACATGCGCGAAGTCCCCGGTGCAAAGGAGCACAGCATGACGTCTCGACCACGAACGGCCGCCGCGGCGGTGGCCGCGCTGCTCGTCGCAGCACTCCTGGGAGCAGGAGCGCAGTCGGCCTCGGCCGCCGTGGCCACGGATCCCGACGACGGAGTGCCGCGCACCTCGACGCCCGTGACCTACACCGACTACCCGGCGGTCCAGGACCCGGGCAGCACCGCGGCCGGCTACTTCCAGCCCTACTGGTACGACACCGACGGCCGCCACATCCAGGCGCACGGCGGCCAGATCGTCACCGTCGAGGAGGGCGGTCAGCAGGTCCAGTACTGGTACGGCGAGGACCGCACGAAGGGCTACTGGAACAGCCCCGGAGTCGCGGTCTACCGCTCCACCGACGGCCACAACTGGGAGAACAAGGGCACCGCGCTCCGCAGCGTCTCGGCTCCGGCCGACCTCGAGGCCCCCTACTTCGACGCGCTCTACGACACCGTCGACGACTCCGGAGCCCCTCGCGCCGACCGCATCGCGGAGCTCGACTACCACCTCGACACGACGCAGGCCTCGCCGAACACCGCCATCTTCGAGCGCCCCAAGGTCCTCTTCAACGAGAAGACCGGCAAGTGGGTCATGTGGTGGCACTCCGACGGCCGCATCACCCCGGGCGGCAGCACCTACGCGCGCTCGATGGCGGGAGTAGCCGTCTCGGACAGCCCGACCGGGCCCTTCACGCTCCAGGGCGTCTACCGCCTCTACAACCGCACGGACTACAAGGCCTGCACCACCTCCGCCGTGCCCGGGCAGGCGCGGGACATGACCGTCTTCCAGGACGAGGACGGCACCGCGTACATCTCCTACTCCTCCGAGGAGAACTACTCGCTCTACGTGGCGAAGCTGGACGCCGACTACACCAACGTCGAGCGGACCACCACGACCGACACCCTCGACGCGAACCAGTACTCGGCCGACGGGACGTACCCCTACGTCTTCGCCGACGGTGCGGCCGGAGCACCGGTGCGCGGCACCGACTTCCAGATCGTCAAGGAGTGCGGACACCTCGAGGCGCCCGCGATCTTCGCCAACGGCGGCAAGTACTACACGATCGCCTCCGGGGCGACCGGCTGGGCGCCGAACCCGCAGACCTACTACACCGCCGACTCGATCCTCGGCGCGTGGACCCGCGGAGTCGAGAAGGGCGACGCCGACGAGAACGTCGCCTACAACGCGATCCCGGAGGGCGGCGACGGCCTGCTCTCGATCGGCGACTCCCGCAAGACGACCTTCGGCTCGCAGTCGACGAACGTCCTCACCCTCGCTCCCGGCAAGTACGTCTACATGGGCGACCGCTGGAACGAGGGCAAGTCGGACTCGACCTACGTCTGGCTCCCGATGACGGTCGGCGAGAACGGCCGCCTCGAGATGCGGAATCCGGCTCAGGAGGACCCGGCGCGCTGGGGATCCGGCTGGAACCTCTCCTACTGGGACGACAAGGGGGTCGGCGAGGGCGTCTGGTCGGTCGTGGACGCCCGTCTGCCGAAGCAGGTCCGCCGCGGCGCCGACATCGCCGCCGCGCTCCCCTCGACGGTCTCGGTCTCGAGCAACGGCTCGACCCGCGACGTCGCCGTGACCTGGGCCGCCCCCGGCCCCGCCGAGCTCGGCACGGTGCAGGTGACGGGCACGCTCGCCGCCGACGCCGGATTCTCCTCCGGTCGCCGCTTCACCCGCACGATCGAGGTGGCGGAGCCGGGCATCGCGAACCTCGCTCCCGGAGCGTCGGTCGCGGTCTCGAGCCGCACGGACCTCGCCGGCAAGCTCATCGACGGCGATGTGAAGGGCAAGGGCTGGGACGACTGGTCCTCGGCCGGCTACCCGCGCGACAGCCGCCTCTCCTTCTCCTGGGGCGCGGCGCAGAACCTCGACTCGGTGACGATCAGCACCTACAAGGACGGTGCGACCGCGACCTGGCCCTCGAGGATCGAGGTCGAGTACCAGGTGAACGGCGCATGGACGACCTCCTCGGTCGCCACCACCCTCAGCCAGGCCGCGACCGGATCCGCCCCGACGGCGATCCTCGACCTGTCCTCCCTGCCCGACACCACGGGCCTCCGCCTGCACCTCACCAGCGCGGCGAACACGTGGCAGTCGGTCTCGGAGGTGCAGATCTGGGGCACCGCGCCGCCGACGAACGTCTGCCGCGTCCCCGGAGCCGCGGTCTCGGCGTCGTTCAGCCAGACGAAGTACGCGACCCTCCCCGCGAAGAACGCCTGCGACGGCAACGTGAGCACCCCCTGGTCGACCTGGACCGACGGCACCTTCGCCGGCAGCGCCGAGTTCACGCTGACGAACACCGAGGCGCACCGCGTCGCCGGGCTCACCTTCACCAACACCGAGGGCACCCTGGCGTCGGTGAGCGTGGCCTACCGCGCCGAGGACGGCACCTGGAAGCCGACCACCGCGCAGAACGTCGCTCCGGCGGCGAACGGCACGCTGACCACGATCCCGTTCGCGGCGGTCTCGGCCACCGGCCTGAAGCTGACCTTCTCCACGCCGGGCTCGTTCCTCAAGATCGGCGAGATCGTCGTCCCCGAGGCGGCCGCCCCGGCGCTGACTGTGCCGGTGACCGTGACGTCGCGCTGCGTCGCCGGGAAGGCGGTGCTGACGGTCCTCGCCAAGAACGGCGGCACCGCTCCGATCGACGTCGCGATGGCCTCGGCCTACGGCTCGAAGACGGTCACCGGGGTGGCCGCGGGCGCGAGCGGATCGGCCGCGTTCACCACCCGCCTGGCGAGCATGCCGGGCAGCCAGGTGACGGTGACCGCGACGGCGGGCTCCGAGACCCTCGCGCAGACGGTGGCCTACCCGGCCCGCGTCTGCTGAGCGCACGGCGGCCGGTCGTCCGGTCGTGACGGAGGAGGGAGTG
>NZ_PSUC01000094.1:0-15108 GCF_002931635.1 Rathayibacter sp. AY2B7
GGAAGTCGGGGGCCGGCGCCGGATTGGCGGCGTCGCCCCGGACCACGGCGACGACGGTCAGCCCGACGATCCCGCGGTCGGCGGGCTTGCCGAGCTGCTGTCCGGCGATGTGATCGTCGTAGTCGACGGTGAACCAGTCGATCGAGAGGCCAGGGATCTGGTCGAGCGCGGTCAGCGACTCCGTGATCTGCGTGCCGCCGAGCAGCTCGGCGAGCGTGTGCGCCTCGTCGTCGCTCAGGCGGAGCGACACCTTGGCGCCGTCCTGGTCGCCCTCGGCGAACGTGATCAGGTCGCTGTGGCCGGAGCGGTGGGCGATGACGCCGACCTTGCCGCCGTCGGCCGTCAGGAACGTGTGCAGAACGCCGACACCGGGCAGTTTGACCCTGCGGACCTCGACCATGCGTGCTCCCTCCGCGCCGTGCGGCGCTCCCACTCGGGACTTCCAGCTTAGGCGCGTGCGGAGCCCTCCTGCCGAGGGAACCCCGACCCGTCGAGGGATCCCGCAGTTCCCGGCGGGATCGACGGTCCGGGGTTCCCTCAATGTCCACAGGGGGTGGAGGGGAGTCTCCACAGAGGGAGCGGAGGGAGGGAATGGTGGACGGAAGCGTGCAGTGGGGATCTGTCGAGACGGGGCGTGCCGCCGGTCGGACGAGTTCATGCGGTTGCGCCGCGGTACGCGCGGACCGGCGAGTGGGCGGGGGCCTCCGAGGACGAGCGGCAGCGGGCGCGGATCGACGCCGTGGCCGCGACCTGGACCACGCCCTTCTTCCTCCGGAGTCGGCGGCGGCGGTCCGCGGACTCCCCTCGGTCGAGCCGCTCGCGCAGACCGTGCATGTCGAGGGGCGACCGACCTGGTCAGTCGGACGTGGAACGGCGTCGCGGAGCGCGCGTCCGCCCTCACCCGCACTGATCGACGGACTCGCCGTCTCGGATCTCGCGCAGACCGCCGTCGACCTGGACCGACCCGGCGTTCCTCCGAGACCGCTCGCCCGAGCACGTGCTTCTCGCCGAGACGCGCCGGGAGGACCGGCTCCGCGCGCGGGTCCGCAGCGTCGTCCGCTGGGCTGGCGCGAGGCCTACGACGCCGGCCCCCTGCTCATCCGTCCGGCCCGCTCCGGCGTCCGCCGCGTCGAGGGACGCCCGGGCCGTCCAGAGAGCCCGCTGTTCGCGACGGCCTCGACGGTCCGGATCGCCTCGGTCGGTGAGCGTCAGCTGGGCTGGTACGGCGCGACGACGACCTCGACCCGCTGGAACTCCTTGAGGTCGGAGTAGCCGGTCGTCGCCATCGAGCGGCGCAGGGCGCCGATGAGGTTCGCCGTGCCGTCGGCGCCGGTTGCCGGGCCGTAGAGGACCTGCTCGAGGGTGCCGACGGTGCCGACCTCGACGCGGCGGCCTCGCGGCAGCTGCGGGTGGTGCGCCTCCGCGCCCCAGTGCCAGCCGCCGCCCGGAGCGTCGGTCGCGCGGGCCAGCGCCGAGCCGAGCATCACGGCGTCCGCGCCCACCGCGACGGCCTTCACGATGTCGCCGGAGGTGCCGAGGCCGCCGTCCGCGATGACGTGCACGTAGCGTCCGCCCGACTCGTCGAGGTAGTCGCGGCGAGCGCCGGCGACATCGGCGACCGCGGTCGCCATCGGAGCCTGGATGCCGAGCGTCGTGCGAGTGGTGGAGGCGGCACCGCCGCCGAACCCGACGAGGACGCCCGCGGCGCCCGTGCGCATGAGGTGCAGGGCCGCGGTGTAGGTGGAGGCGCCGCCGACGATGACGGGCACGTCGAGCTCGTAGATGAACTTCTTGAGGTTCAGCGGCTCGGTGTCGCGCGAGACGTGCTCGGCCGAGACGGTCGTGCCGCGGATGACGAACACGTCGACCCCGGCGTCGACGACGGTCTGGTACAGCTCCGCGGTCCGCTGGGGCGAGAGGGCCCCGGCGACGGTGACGCCCGCGGCGCGGATCTCGGCCAGGCGCGCGGTCACCAGCTCGGGGCGGATCGGAGCGGAGTAGATCTCCTGCATCCGCTGCGTCGCGGTCTCGGCCGGAAGCCTGCGGATCTCCTCGAGCAGCGGCTCCGGGTCCTCGTACCGCGTCCACAGGCCCTCGAGGTCCAGGACGCCCAGCGCCCCCAGATGCCCGAGCCGGATCGCCGTCGCCGGCGACACCACCGAGTCCATCGGCGCGGCGAGGATCGGCGTCGCGAACTGGTACGCGTCGATCGACCACTTCACCGACACGACCTCGGGGTCGCGCGTCCGGCGGCTCGGGACGACGGCGATGTCGTCGAAGGCGTACGCGCGGCGGGCGCGCTTGGCGCGACCGATCTCGATCTCCATGACGCTGAGTTTACTGTGGCTCGCTCCTCGCTCCGCTCGTCGCTCGCCCGCGGTCGGCCCGAGCGGGCGGTCGCGTTCCGCAGAGCGTCCCGCGTCCGCGCTACGCCGATCCGCTCGCACGCGGATCGACGGTTACCGCTGAGCGGTGTCAGCCGTGGCTCGCTCCTCGCTCCGCTCGCTGCTCGCCGCTCGCCGCTCGCCCGCGGTCGGCCCGAGCGGGCGGTCGCGTTCCGCAGAGCGTCCTGCGTCCGCGCTACGCCGATCCGCTCGCACGCGGATCGACGGTTATCTCTCCCACCTTGCACGGGAGGCCCTGATCGCTTGCCCGCGGTCGGCCCGGGCAGGTGGCCACGTTCCGCAGAGGCGTACGCCCGCGCCTCGACGATCCGGCGGAACGATCGTCGGCTACCGCTCCTACCGGGCTCCGCACCAGGCCGTGATCGACGCGAGCGGGCGCACACCACCAGCAGGTGAAGCCTGCGCGGCCGCCACCACGATTCGCTGCAACGCGGGAAGCCCGTCCCCACTCCGTCGCGCTCGCGCGCGGCGCACGACCACTCCCCCGCATCAACAAAGGCGGAAGCCCTCCCCCCGCAGTCGCGGCGGCGCCCCGCGCCGCTCGCGCTGCGTCCCCCGCCTCTCAGCCGAGAATCGGTGCTCGTCTCCCGGAGGGAGGCGGCGGATCGGGATCGCGGCCCCTCTGCCCGATGGGCCTGCGGCCCATACGCCCACCACGCCGGAGGGGCCGCGATCCCGATCCGCCGCCGGCCCCACCAGACCCCCTCAGCGCCGGTAGTTCGGCGCCTCCACCACCATCTGCACATCGTGCGGGTGCGACTCCTTCAGCCCGGCCGCCGTGATGCGCACGAACTTCCCGCGCTCCTTCAGCTCGGGGATGGTGCGCGCTCCGACGTAGAACATCGACTGGCGGAGCCCGCCGGCGAGCTGGTACGCCACGTTCGCGAGCGGGCCGCGGTAGGGCACCTGGCCCTCGATGCCCTCGGCGATCAGCTTGTCGTCGGTGGGCACGTCGGACTGGAAGTAGCGGTCCTTCGAGTAGGAGGTCCGCTCGCCGCGGGTCTGCAGGGCGCCGAGGGAGCCCATCCCGCGGTAGGTCTTGAACTGCTTGCCGTTCTGGAACACGAGGTCGCCGGGGCTCTCCTCGCAGCCCGCGAGGAGCGAGCCGAGCATGACGGTGTCGGCGCCGGCGACGAGCGCCTTGGCGATGTCGCCGGAGTACTGGAGGCCGCCGTCGGCGATCACGGGTACGCCGGACTCGCGCGCGGCGAGGGACGCCTCGTAGACCGCCGTGACCTGCGGGACTCCGACGCCGGCGACGACGCGGGTGGTGCAGATCGAGCCGGGGCCGACGCCGACCTTGATGGCGTCGGCGCCCGCATCGACGAGGGCCTGCGCCCCGGAGCGGGTCGCGACGTTGCCGCCGATGACGTCGACGCCGGCGAACGCGGAGTCGGACTTCAGGCGGCGGATGATGTCGAGCACGCCGGCGGAGTCGCCGTTGGCGGTGTCGACGACGATCACGTCGACGCCCGCGTCGAGCAGGGCGGTGGCGCGCTGCCAGGCGTCGCCGAAGAAGCCGATCGCGGCGCCGACCCGCAGGCGGCCCTCGTCGTCCTTCGTGGCGTTGGGGTACTGCTCCGACTTGTCGAAGTCCTTGACCGTGATGAGGCCGGCGAGCTTGCCCTGCGCGTCGACGAGGGGCAGCTTCTCGATCTTGTGCTGCGCGAAGAGGGCGATGACCTCGCTGTCCGGGATGCCGACGCGGCCCGTGATGAGGCCGGTGCTGGTCATCACGTCGCGGACGAGCGTGGTCGCCTTCTCGAACGGCGAGACGAAGCGCATGTCGCGGTTGGTGATGATGCCCACGAGCACGCCGGTGGAGTCGACGACGGGGAGGCCGCTGATCCGGTACTGGCCGCAGAGGTCGTCGACCTGGGCGACGGTGGCGTCCGGGGTGGTCGTGACGGGGTTCGAGACCATGCCCGACTCGCTCCGCTTCACCCGGTCGACCTGGTCGGCCTGGTCGGCGATGGAGAGGTTGCGGTGCAGGACGCCGAGGCCGCCCTGGCGGGCCATCGCGATCGCCATGCGCGCCTCGGTGACGGTGTCCATCGCCGCGGAGAGCAGCGGGGTCGCCACGCTGATGCGCTTGGTGAGACGGGAGGCCGTGTCGGCCTCGCTCGGGATGACGTCGGTGTGCCCCGGGAGGAGCATGACGTCGTCGTAGGTGAGTCCGAGGAATCCGAAGGGATCCGGCTGGTCCATCAATGCCCCTTAGCAGGTCGAGTGCGGGAGCCCGGAGAGGACGGGAGGAGTCCGCTCACGAGCGCCACGGTTGTTCGATCTTAAGCGCCGTGAGGCTCGCGGTATTCCTCGACTGCGCGGCCGCCGGGCCGCGGATGGGCGCTGGAGCGCTCTCCTCTCCCTCATAATGTCGTCACGCGTAAGTGCGGACGGTGAAACACCGCCGACACATGCGGAACGTATGGTCAACCAACGTTGTTTGACGACGGCGATTCGGGCGTGCCCGGAGACCCCATCCGTCTGTGCACCCTGACGAGAGGTAGACGTCTTGCTCACAGCCAGCCGTTCGATGCGCCGCCAGCGCTCGACGACCCTGCATCCGACGGACCGGGAGGCGCCCCGTGGATAGGAGACGCCCGAGGCTCCGAGACCGGCTCCTGGCCCTGGGTCTGCTCGCCGCGACCCTCACCGGGATCGCCGCGGCGGCCCCCGCCGCACTCGCCGCCACCACCGCCGACCAGTCGATCATCGCCTGGGTCCGCGTGCAGGGGACGAACGAGAACCTGACGGGGGTGACCGTCGAGATCGGCGGCGACGCCTCCGCGACCGTGACCACCGGCGAGGACGGCCGGGCCACGTTCCCCCTCGACGCCGCGGGCACCTACACGGTGACCGTCGACGAGGAGTCCCTGCCCGCCGACAAGGGCTACCCCGCCGCGGGTCAGAACCCGAAGCAGGTGAAGATCGTCGCCTCGCAGAACCAGATCGTGAACTTCATCGTCTCGACGGCCAACCCGAAGGGCTCCGGAGCGACCGTCCCGGTCCCGACTGACTCCGCGGCTCCGACGAGCCCCGCGACCGAGGGCACGACCGGCAACGACGCGACGAACCCCGACGGGACGTCCAACGCGGTGAACCAGCCGGTATCGGCCGACACGTTCTGGATCATCTTCTGGCCGAAGGTCGTCACCGGACTGATCTTCGGGCTCCTGATCGCCCTCGCGGCGATCGGCGCCTCGCTGATCTACGGCGTGACCGGCCTGAACAACTTCGCCCACGGCGAGCTGGTCACGTTCGGCGCACTGATGGCGTACCTCTTCTCCGGGGTCTTCGGACTCCCGGCGCTGCTGGCCATCCCGATCGCGGTGATCCTCGGCGGGGCCTTCGGCTTCGTCCAGGACGGACTGCTCTGGAAGCCGCTGCGGAAGAAGGGCATCCAGCTCATCCCGCTGATGATCGTGACGATCGGCCTCTCGCTGGCCCTGCGCTACGTGTTCGTCTTCTTCTTCGGAGCCGACCGCCTCTCGCTCCCCAACAGCACCGCTCCGTTCTTCACGGTGCCGGAGCTCGGGATCAGCCTGAAGTTCACCGACATCGTCGGCGCCGTCGTCGGCGTCGTCTGCATCGTCGCCGTGGCCTACGTCCTCACGAAGACGAAGATCGGCAAGGCGATGCGGGCGGTCTCGGACAACCGGGCCCTCGCCTCCGCCTCGGGCATCAACGTCGAGCGCGTCATCCGCGTCGTCTGGGTGATGTCGGGCGCTCTCGCCGCACTGGCGGGCGTCTACATCGGCTACTACCAGTCGCTGCGCTGGGACACGGGAGCGTCGATCCTGCTGCTGATCTTCGCGGCGATCACCCTCGGCGGACTCGGCTCCGCCTACGGCGCGCTGGTCGGCTCGCTCATCATCGGACTGATGATGAACATCTCGACGATCTGGATCCCGGAGAACCTCAAGTACGTGGCTCCGCTCGTTCTCATGATCATCATCCTCCTGGTCAGGCCGCAGGGAATCCTGGGCCGCAAGGAACGGATCGGCTAGGACACCATGAACCTCAACTTCATCTGGCTGGCGATCGGGCAGATCGTCGATCCCACTGTCGCCGCGTACGCGCTGGCGACCATCGGCCTGGTCATCCACTTCGGATTCACGGGGCTGCTCAACTTCGGACAGGCCGGCTTCATGGCGGTGGGCGGCTACGCCTTCGCCATCACCTCGGTCAAGTTCGAGTGGCCCGTCTGGGGCTCCTTCCTCGCGACGATCGTCGCGGCGACCGTCTTCGCGCTCATCCTGGGCATCCCGACGCTCCGGCTGCGGGCCGACTACCTCTCGATCGTCACGATCGCGGCGGCGGAGATCATCCGGCTCTCGGTCAAGACCCCCGAGTTCTCGGCGATCACCGGCGGCTCGGAGGGCATCAACGGCGCGGCGAAGGCGTTCAACGACCTCAACCCGCTCCCCGAGGGCCGCTGGGGCATCGGCGTCCTCACCTACAGCCAGGACCAGTGGTGGGTGCGGATCGTCGGCTGGGGCCTCGTGCTCCTGGCCTGCCTCCTGGTGTTCCTCCTGATGCGCAGCCCCTGGGGCCGCGTCATCAAGGGCATCCGCGAGGACGAGGACGCCGTGCGCTCGCTCGGCAAGAACGTCTTCTCGTACAAGATCCAGGCGCTCATCCTGGGCGGCGTGCTCGGTGGCCTCGCAGGCGCGCTGTTCATCCTCCCCCGCTCGCTCCAGCCCGACAACTACGGCACCCAGCTCACGTTCTTCCTCTACACGATCATGCTGCTGGGCGGCGCCGCGACGGTCTTCGGACCCGTCGTCGGCTCGATCATCTTCTGGGTCGTCCTCGGTCTGACCGACGGACTGCTCACGCTCGGGATCGACACCGGGGTCCTCAACAACGACCTCATCCGCCTCACCACCGTGCAGACCGGACCCATCCGGTTCATCGTGGTGGGGGTAGCCCTCATGCTCCTGGTGATCTTCAGACCCCAGGGGATCTTCGGCAAGAAGAAGGATCTGCACTTTGCCTAAGACGCCGGTCTCGGACATCACCGAGGAAGCAATCGTCCCCGGGGTCAGGAAGAAGGACCCCATCGTCGTCGCCGACAACGTCAGCCGCCGCTTCGGCGGCCTGACCGCGGTCGACGTCGAGCACCTCGAGATCCCCCGCGGATCCATCACCGCCCTGATCGGCCCGAACGGAGCCGGCAAGACCACGTTCTTCAACCTGCTGACGGGCTTCGACAAGCCCAACACCGGCAAGTGGAACTTCAAGGGCAAGAACCTCGCCAACGTCCCGGCCTACCGGGTGTCGCGGATGGGCATGGTGCGCACGTTCCAGCTCACCAAGGCGCTCGGCGGCATGACGGTGCTCGAGAACATGCTGCTCGGCGCGAAGGGGCAGAAGGGCGAGAACATCTTCACCTCGCTCATCCGCCCGCTGTGGTCGAAGGAGGAGGACTCGATCGAGCAGCGCGCGATCCGCCTGCTCGAGAAGTTCAAGCTGGACACCAAGCGGGACGACTACGCGTCGAGCCTGTCGGGCGGCCAGAAGAAGCTGCTCGAGATGGCGCGGGCGCTGATGTCGGAGCCCGAGCTCGTCATGCTGGACGAGCCGATGGCCGGCGTGAATCCGGCGCTGACGCAGTCGCTCCTGGGCCACATCGTGAACCTGAAGGACGAGGGCATGACCGTGCTCTTCGTCGAGCACGACATGCACATGGTCAACACGATCGCCGACTGGGTGATCGTGATGGCCGAGGGCAAGGTCGTCGCCGAGGGCCCGCCCTCGACCGTGATGAACGATCCGGCCGTCATCGACGCGTACCTGGGCGCGCACCACGACACCGACCTGGGCACGATCGAGGGCCAGCTCGAGATCGCCGAGGAGATGGACTCCGACCTCGTCCGCGAGGACGTGGAGCGGCAGGCGGAGCAGGCCGGCGTCCCGACGCCCGGCCACGACGCTCCGGCCGCCGGAACGGCGTCCCCGTCGGCCTCCGCGCCGACGAGCGTCGCCCCGACGACCGACGCCCCGGCCGTCGAATTCGAGAAGGACGAGAGATGACCGCCGACACGACGACTCCGAACACCCTCGAGACGCACGACCTGCACGCCGGCTACGTGCCGGGGGTCAACATCCTCAACGGCTCGAACGTCTACGTGAAGCGCGGCGAGCTCGTCGGGATCATCGGCCCGAACGGCGCCGGCAAGTCGACGCTGCTGAAGGCGATGTTCGGCCTGGTCAACATCCGCCAGGGCACCGTCCTCTTGAACGGCGAGGACATCACCGGCCTCAAGGCCGACAGGCTGGTGTCCAAGGGCGTGGGCTTCGTGCCGCAGAACAACAACGTCTTCCCGTCGCTCACCATCGAGGAGAACCTCGAGATGGGCATGTACCAGAAGCCGAAGCTGTACAGGGAGCGGCTCGAGTTCGTCACCGAGCTCTTCCCGGAGCTCAGCAAGCGGCTCAAGCAGCGCTCGGGGTCGCTCTCGGGCGGTGAGCGCCAGATGGTGGCGATGTCGCGGGCTCTGATGATGGACCCGTCGATGCTGCTGCTCGACGAGCCCAGCGCCGGCCTGTCCCCGATGCGGCAGGACGAGACGTTCGTCAACGTGCAGCGGATCAACCGCGCGGGCGTCTCGATCATGATCGTCGAGCAGAACGCGCGGCGGGCGCTGCAGATCTGCGACCGCGGCTACGTCCTCGACCAGGGCCGCGACGCCTACGAGGGCGCGGGCCGGGAGCTGATGAACGACCCCAAGGTCATCGAGCTCTACCTGGGCACGCTCGCGACGACCAACGAGGTCACCACGAGCACCCCGACCGTCGGCGGCTGATCCCCGCTGCGAAGGGCCCGTCGTCTCCGGACGACGGGCCCTTCGTCGTTGCCGGGGCGCGGAGCGGGCGCGAGCGGGGCCGAGGGGCCGGTGCGGCTCCGGGGCGGAGGCGGGGCCGCTCGCCCAGGGCGCCGGGCGGCTCGGAGACCACTCCGAGCAGGGCGGGAAGGCAGGCGGCTCGGTGCCCGGAGACGCGCCGGCACGGGGTGCCGCAGAAGGGAGGCGGGGGGGCCGCTCTCCCGGCGCGGACAGGCCTTCACCGGTCTCTCCGCGATGCCCGCCGAACCCCCGGGAAGTCGGCGGAACGGCGGGCCGGACCTTCGGTCTCCTGTCCGCGGGACGAGGGCAGGACAGCGAGAGTCTCTCCGCTTCGGCGACCCCCACGAGGGGGACAGGATATCGCCCTTCCTGCCGTAGTTTTGGGGACACGGGACAGCCCTGCAGGGGGACGTCCCGCTCCCCTCTCCCCCGGTAGGGACCGCGATCGGTCGCCGATCTCCTCCCCTCCCCGCAGCGCCTCGAGCGCCGCGTCGTCCGCCTCGAAGGAGCCGACCATGAAGAGCTACACCCCCGCCCCTGTGGAACTCGGAGCCGGCTTCGGCACCGGTGCGATCGGCGACTACGAGCGCTGGCGCGTCGTCGGCGTCTACGCCCAGGTCGTCATCGCCGAGACCGCCGGCGGCAAGCGCCGCAACTACAGCCGTTCCTTCGTCACGTACCGCCTGGCGCAGGAGGCGGAGCTGCTCCGCGCCTCCTAGGCCCTCCGCACTCCACGAGCGCGCGTCCTCCCACTGGAGGGCGCGCGCTTCTGCGTTCCCGCTCGACGTCGTCGCTCCCGCCCGCGGTTCAGCAGGGCGCCCCCTCGAGGCCGGGAGAGGCGCTCGGAGCCGTTCACAGGCCGTCCGAGCCGCTCCTCCTCCCGAGCGTCTCCTCGACGGGACGCGAGGCCCTGGACGCCGCGGAGCCGTCCGCCCGCACCCGGCAGCGGTCGCGCTCGCGGACGACCGCCGCGCCTCGCTGCGTCCGCGCGACGACGCGTCTCCGGCTCTGCGCTCCGGGAACGGCGAAGGGGCCCGGTCCGAAGACCGAGCCCCTCAGGGATGCGGCAGGAGCCGCGTCACCGCGTCGTCAGTTCAGCGAACCCTCGACGGTCTCCTCGAAGGAGGTGGTGTTGCCCGTGCCGTACTTGTAGATCGAGACCGAGGCCTCGCTGGTGTCGCCGTTCTCGTCGAACGAGATCGGGCCGGAGAGGCCGTCGTAGTCGACGTCCTCGCCGTCGGCGATGAGCTTCGCGCAGTCGGCGAAGGTCGTGCACTTGGTGCCGCCCTCCGAAACCGACATGAGGTTGTCGCGGATGGTCGCACCGTCCGTCGCCTTGCCCTGGAGCGCGGCGAGAGCGGTCAGGACCGTGGCGTCGTACGACTCCGGCGCGTAGCTGAACACGGTCAGCGCGTCGTTGCCCTGCGACTCGACGAGCGACTGCAGCTTGCCCTGGAAGTCCTCGGACGCCTGGACGCCGGGGTTGGTGAACTGCGCGCCGGCGATGTCGACGTTGGTGTCGGACTCGCCGATGACGCCGTAGTTGCCGTCCGTGCCGTAGAGCTTCGAGAAGTCGAAGCCCTTGGCCGAGAGCTGCTCCGCGATGGTCTTGATCTCGTCGAACGAGATGACGACCAGCGCGTCGGGGTTCGGGGCGAGGACCGAGGTCAGCGCCGAGTTGAAGTCGGTCGACGCCGGCTCGAAGATCTCCTCGGCCGCGACGGATGCTCCGCCCGCCTCGAGGGTCTCCTTGATGTTCTTCTCGAGGCCGGTGCCGTACGCGTCGTTCATGTACAGGATCGAGACGTTGGTCTTGCCGTCGCCGAGGATCTTGTTGCCGAGGATGCGGCCCTGGAGCACGTCCGAGGGAGCGGTGCGCCAGTAGTAGCCGTCGTCGTCGTAGGTCGTGAAGTCCGGCGAGGTGTTGGCCGGCGAGATCTGGACGACGCCCGCCTGGGTCACCTGGTCGATGAAGGTCTTCGAGACGCCCGAGGACGCCGCGCCGATGATGGCGGAGACGTTGTCGGCGATGAGGGACGTGGCCGACTGCGTCGCGATGTCGGTCGTGGTGTCGCCCGAGTCCTTCTGCTCCACGTCGATCGTGATGCCGGCCTTGGCGTCGTTGATGTCGACGACCGCCTGGTCGACGCCCGCGATCTCGGGCGGGCCGAGGACGGCGAGGGTGCCGGTCTGCGGGAGGATCGTGCCGATCTTGAGGGACAGGTCGCCCGAGCCGCTGTCGCCGCCCGATCCGCTGTCGCCGCCGCCGGCGCAGCCGGCGAGGACGAGAGCGCTGGCGCCCAGAATGGCGACGCCGCCGAGGGTTGCCCGGAGGGACCGCGCGCGGGCCGAGCCGGCCTTCGCGTAAACGCCCATGTTGCTCCTTGAGAGGTGTGTGTCAGTGGGAGCGGCGCCGGTGGCAACCGCTCGGCCAACCTAACCTCCGAAGCAGCCGTGAACAATACAGGGGTGTTACCAATACGTTTCGCGACCGGATCGTTACCATTCCGCTGTCGCGCCGCGTCAGGACGACGCGTTCCGCAGATCAGACGGACAATCGGCGCCGTCTGCGCTCCGCGGCGACGAGGTCGCCTGAGAAGATCGCCAGGGCGGCCCACACCAGCGCGAAGCCGATCCAGCGCTCGAGCGGCATCTCCTCGTGCAGGACGAAGGCCCCGACGAGGAACTGCAGGAACGGCGTCAGGTACTGCACGAAGCCGACGATCGACAGCGGGAGGCGCCGGGCGGCGCCCGCGAACAGGAGCAGCGGGACGGCCGTGACGATCCCGGCCGAGGCGAGGATGAGGGCGTGCCCCGTCCCCTCCGTCGTCAGGGTCAGCCCCACCGTGGAGCCGACGACCGCCAGCTGCACGACGGCGAGCGGCGTCAGCCAGAGCGTCTCGAGCGTCAGCCCGCCGACCGCGTCCACCGTGCCGCCGACGCGGCTCTTCACCAGGCCGTAGAGGCCGAACGAGAAGGCGAGGGCGAGCGAGATCCACGGGAAGGACCCGTAGCCCACCGCGATGACCAGCACCGCGATCGCGCTGACGCCCATCGCGGCCCACTGCAGGGGCCGCAGGCGCTCGCGCAGCACCAGGACGCCCAGCAGCACCGTGACCAGCGGGTTCATGAAGTAGCCCAGGGCCGCCTCGATGACGTGGCCCGTGGTCGTGGCGATCACGTAGACCTGCCAGTTGACGTAGATGAGCACGCCCGCGATCGCCATCACGCCGAGCAGGCGGGGGCGGCGCAGCAGCGCGCCGAAGGAGCGCCAGCCGCGGAGGACCGTGAGCAGGATCACGCAGAAGACGAGCGAGAAGAGCACCCGGAACGCGACGATCTCGAACGGCGAGGCCGGCGCCATCGCGATGAAGTAGAGGGGCATCGCACCCCAGAGCAGGTAGGCCGAGAACGCGAACAGCAGCCCCGTGCCGGACATCCCGCCCGGGCGTCCCGCCGCTCCGAGCGCCTCCACTCCTTCGCCGACGGGCACGTCCGAAGGGGACGGCGAGACGGACTCGGCAGGGGTGCGGGAGCTGGTCACTCCCCCGATGCTACGCAGGCACGGGGTGGGAGGACGGCCCCGCAGCGGGCGGATCAGGCCACTGGTCGCGAGGAGGACCGGGAACGACGGAAGGGCCCGGCGACCGAGGTCGACGGGCCCTTCCGAGGGATGCTGCCTAGCGGACGACGACCGCGAGGACGTCGCGAGCGGAGAGGACCAGCAGGTCCTCGCCACCGAACTTGACCTCGGTTCCGCCGTACTTGGAGTAGATCACCTTGTCGCCGACGGCGACGTCGAGCGGCACGCGGTTGCCGTTGTCGTCGATGCGACCGGGTCCGACGGCGACGACCTCGCCCTCCTGCGGCTTCTCCTTGGCGGTATCGGGGATGACGAGACCGGAAGCGGTCACCTGCTCCGCCTCGACCTGCTTGATGACGATGCGATCTTCGAGCGGCTTGATGGACACCGACACGGTTGACCTCTTTCTTGACGACGATGTGGGCGGAACGCGGTTCTGGCACACACGCTCCGAGAGTGCTAGATCCATCGTAGGGGCTCCGCTGGCACTCGTGCAATCAGAGTGCCAAGCAGGGCGGCGGACCCGCCGGGAGGCCGTGGCCTACCATGGCCGGATGCGACGCGACGAGCTGGTCGAGCTCCTCTCCCCCGAGGGCCTCCGGCTCCTCGACTCCCTCGACGGCTACCGGTCCGACGACCTGGTGCGGGCTGTGGCACGCCTCCGTGCCGCCGGCCACTCCCCCGTCCTCGTCGCCGCGGTGCTCACCCAGGCGAGGCTCCGGCAGAAGGCGGAGGCGAAGTTCGGAGAGTTCGCCCGCTCGATGCTCTTCACGGACGCGGGACTCGAGCAGGCGACGCGGCTGCGCGTCGCCGCCCTGCACGCCGGCCGGTTCGCTGCGGCGGGAGCGGCGCGCGTCGCCGACCTCGGCAGCGGGATCGGCGGCGACGCCCTCGCGATGGCCGCGATCGACCTGGCGGTCACCGCCGTCGAGGCCGACGAGGTCACCGCGACCCTGGCCAGCTTCAACCTCGCCCCGTTCCCCGCGGCGAGCGCCGTGCACTCCACGGCCGAGGCCTTCGACCTCGACGGCTTCGACGCGGTCTACCTGGACCCGGCACGCCGCACGGCCGGCCACCGCGAGACCCGCCGGCTCGACGATCCGGACGACTACTCCCCCTCGCTCGACTTCGCGTTCGGCCTGGCCGAGCACCGTCCCGTGGGCGTGAAGGTGGGTCCCGGCTTCGACCGCGAGCGCCTGCCGCGGGACGCCGAGGCGCAGTGGGTCTCGGTCGACGGGGAGCTGGTCGAGACCGGGCTCTGGTTCGGTTCTCTGGCGCGCCCGGGCGTGCGCCGCTCCGCTCTGCTGCTCGGCGCGGCCGGCTCCTCCGAGCTCACCGCGGCGGGCGACAGCGAGGACGAGGAGGTCGGCCCCCTCGGCGCGTTCGTGCACGAGCCGGACGGCTCCGCGATCCGCGCGCGCCTCCTGGGCGAGCTCGCGCGCTCCAGCGACTCGCGGATGCTCTCGCCCGGCATCGCCTACCTGACCGGCGACCATGCGGCCGCCTCGCCCTTCCTCCGCAGCTTCCGGGTCCTCGCCGAGCTGCCGCTGGACGAGCGCACGCTGGCGAAGGAGCTGCGCACCCGCGGCATCGGCGTGCTCGAGATCAAGAAGCGCGGGGTGGACGTCGATCCCGCCCGCTTCCGCAAGCGGCTGGGCCTCTCCGGCACCGGCAGCGCGGTGCTGATCCTGACGCGGATCGCCGGGCGCCACCGCGCGCTGCTCGCGGAGCGCGTCGAGCGGCCCGCGCCGGCTCAGTAGCCGGAGGTGCCGGCGGCGAGGGCGACCACGACGAAGACGAGGAAGACCGCCAGGTAGATCAGCGAGACGGCGATGCCGGCGAACCCGGTGATGATCGCGGTCAGCGCGAAGCCGCGCGCGGCCGGCTCGCGCCGGCGTCCGAGGAAGCCGAGCACGACGGCCGGAGCCGACAGCAGGAAGCCGAAGCCGGCGGCGAAGAGCGTGATGACCAGGCCGACGATGCCGAGGATCATCCCGACGAGGCTCAGCGTGCGGGGGACGACGGGCGCCGGTGCGGCCGCGTAGGCGGCGGGGTGGCCGGGCGCGGAGGAGTGGCCGGGCGCGGAGGAGTAGGCAGGCGCCGAGGGGTACGCGGGCGGGGGCGGCGGCGACCCGTAGGCCGGCGGCGCGGAGTCGGCGAGCGGCACCGACGGCTGCGACGCGGCCGAGGGCGGAGCGGGCGGCGACAGCGGCTCGGGCGACCTGTCCCTCAAGATCGGCACGATCCTCCCGCAGACCGGCACCCTCGC
>NZ_PSUC01000095.1:0-15091 GCF_002931635.1 Rathayibacter sp. AY2B7
CGTCCTGATCCTCGGCGCCTCCTTCGCCGGCCTCGCCGCCGCCACCGCCCTCGGCCGCAGTCTCCGCGACGTCCTCGTCGCCGCCGTCGGACCACGGCTCCGGCGCCTGCGCACCCGCCGCGACCGCACGCTCGCGTCCCTCGCGGCCGAGACCGGCATCTCGGCGAGCACCCTCTCGCGCCTCGAGAGCGGAGGCCGTCGCGCGTCGCTGGAGCTGCTCCTTCCGATCGCCCGCGCCCTCGGGGCGCCGCTCGACGAGCTCGTCGGTGCCGCGCCGGAGGATCCCCGCGTGCACGGGCGGCCGGTGCGCCGGAACGGCATGCTCATCCAGCCGCTCAGCCGCGACGCGGGCGCGCTCCAGGCGTTCAAGCACACGCTCCCGGCCGGGCCGGTGACGGAGCCGGCGGAGCAGCGCGCGCACGAGGGCTTCGAGTGGCTCTACGTCCTGAGCGGGCGGCTCCGCCTGCGGCTCGGCGAGCACGATCTGGTGCTGCCGGCCGGCGAGGCCGCCGAGTTCGACACCCGGGTGCCGCACTGGTTCGGCCGCGCCGACGAGCAGCAGGTCGAGTTCCTCAGCCTCTTCGGCCGCCAGGGCGAGCGGATGCACGTGCGCGCATCCACGCGCCGCTGACCGCGGTCACGCCTCGCCGAGCACCTCGCGCGCGAAGCCCTCGGTGCGCGCCCGCAGAGTCGCGATCCGCTGCGCTCGCGCCGCCTCGAGGTCGAAGCCGATGTAGGCCACCGACGGGCGCCGCCGCACGTTCACCGAGCACTCGAAGCGGGAGCAGACGAGCGTGCCGAGCGAGTCCCCCGCCCGCCCGGCCGCTCCGGCCTTCCGCGCCCCGAAGAAGACGACGTCGTTCGGGAGCTGCACGTCGCGGCACCACGAGCACTGCGCCCGCGAGCGCGGCAGGGCGTCCGCCTGGGTGAGCAGGACCCCGACGAGGCGCTCCTCCAGCGGCACGACGACGTAGGCGCGGCGGCCCATCCTCCGGTCGCGCCAGCCGAGATGGTCGATGACCGACCAGTCCAGCGCGTCGAAGTCCTTCGGCAGCGCGAGATCGGCGACCTCCTTGCGGGAGGCGTTGACGAAGGACTCGCGGATCTCGGTCTCGGTCAGTGGCTGCATGGCGCTTCCGAGCCTAGGCCGGGATCAGCCCAGGTGGGCGACGGCCTCCTTCGGAGCCTGAGCGAGGAACTCCTCCTTCTTCACCCGGATCATCGCGACGGCGACGACGGAGGCGACGACCAGCCCGATCGCGGCCGCGACGAAGACCGCGGAGTAGCCGTCGACGAAGGCGACCGGCGACTGCTGCTCGCCCGCGACTCCGGCGTAGAGGGTCGTGAAGATCGACAGCCCGATCGAGCCGCCGATCTGCATGGTGGCGTTGGCGGTCGCTCCGGCGGCACCGGCGTCGTGTGCCGCGACTCCGGTGAGCGCGAGGTTCTGCAGCGGCACGAAGACCATCGCCATGCCGACGCCCAGGAGGATCAGCGCGGGCAGCACCTCGAGGAGGTAGCCGCCGTCGGGGGTGATGCGGCTCAGGTAGAGGAGCCCGGCCGCCGCGATCAGCGGGCCGACGATCATCAGCACGCGCGGGCCGGTGCGCGGCAGCAGCTTGGCGGCGACTCCCGCGACGATCATGATCGTCACCGTCATCGGCAGGTTGGCCAGGCCCGCCTCGAGCGGCGGCAGGCCCAGGACCAGCTGCAGGTGCAGGGTCAGGTAGAGGGTGGAGCCGATCATCACGCTGCCGACGATCGCCTGGACCAGGAAGGCTCCGCCGCGGACGCGGTCGGCGACGATGCGCAGCGGCAGCGACGGGTGGTCCGAGCGGGCCTGGATCCGCACGAAGAGGGCCAGCAGCAGCACGCCGACGAGGAGGAAGCCGAGGGTGTCGACGCGGAGCCAGCCCTGCTCGGCGAGGGTGAAGCCGTAGACGACGCTCGCGAGCCCGAGCGCGACGGTGATCGTCCCGGCGACGTCGAAGCGGTTGCGCCCCCCCGCGCGGCTCTCGGTGACGAGCAGCTGGCCGGCGATCGCGCCGACCACGACGACGGGGACGTTGACGAGGAGGCACCAGCGCCAGTCGGCGAACTCGGTGAGCAGCCCGCCCAGCACGAGGCCGACGGCGGCGCCCGCTCCGGCGACCGCTCCGAAGACGGCGAAGGCCGTGCCCCGCTCGCGGCCGGAGGGGAAGGAGACGGTGAGGAGGGCCAGGGCGGCCGGGGCGAGCAGCGCGGCGAAGGCGCCCTGCAGCCCGCGGGCGGCGATCAGCTCGGTGCCGGAGGTGGCGAGGCCGCCCCAGGCGGAGGCGGCGCCGAAGCCGATCATCCCGATCAGGTAGGTGCGCTTGCGGCCGGTGTAGTCGGCGATGCGGCCGCCCAGGAGCAGGAGCGCGCCGAACGCGAGGGCGTAGGCGGTGACGACCCACTGGCGCTCGACGTCGGTGAGGCCGAGATCGGCCTGCGCGGCGGGGAGGGCGATCGTGACGATGGTGCCGTCGAGCACGACGACGAGCTGCGTGAGCGCGAGGATCACGAGCACCCACCAGCGGCGGGCGGAGGAGGGAGCGGACGGGGAGGGCATGGCGGCCTTTCACACGGAGCGGAGCGGGACCGGCGGGTCCGGATCCGAGCCGCGTCATCGGGGCCGAACCACCCCAACCAGTTGGTTGGGCGAAGAAGAGTGTATCGTTCGAGCGCCCGGAGGTGAACCATGGAGCCGACATCCGATGCGGCGCTGCCCGCGCGCGAGCGGATCCTCCGCGCGGCCTCTGTCGAGTTCGCCGCCCACGGCTTCGCGGGCGCCCGGGTCGACCGTGTGGCCGCGGCGGCGGGTCTGAACAAGGAGCGGCTCTACGCCTACTACGGCGGCAAGCGCGGCCTGTTCGTCGCGACCGTCGTCGAGGCGCTCGGCGCTCTCGACGAGACGCTCCTCGCCGAGGCGGCGGACCTCCCCGACCTCGCGGGCCGCATGTTCGACCACGTGTGGGAGCACCCGGAGTTCCTGCGCCTGCTCACCTGGGCGCGCCTGGAGGGAGCCGGCGTCTGGGAGGAGGCCGGCGAGCAGCTCGGCGGGGTCCCCGCCCCCGAGGCACGGGTCCTCGAGTGGCAGCGCGCCGGCGTCGTCGACGCGAGCTGGTCCGCCGACGACCTCTTCATCGCCCTCCTCGGCCTCTGCGAGATCTGGCACCTCACCCCCTTCGCCTCCCGGGGCGGAGAGGAGACGCGCGACCGCCGCCGCGCCTTCGTCGTGCACGTCGCGCAGCTGGTGGGCGCACCGCGCTGAGGCCGACCCCTCCCCCTTCACGGGGAGCGACGTCGGCATCATCCGATCCGGACGCGGTGGACGGGGCGGCTCATCCCTCCGAGCCGGAACCCGACGGATCGGACTGGAGTGGGAGGTCCCACGGATCCGGCTTCGGGACGACCCCTTCATCACCCGGAAGGACCGCGCCCGCCGCGCGCTGAGCCTCGTCCTCGAGGAGGAGTGATTCGAAATCGCCGGGCGCGCACGGCATCTCCGCCCCGATCATGTACATCTCCTCGACAGCGCCGGTGACGAAGCTCGCCCGCAGCACCGGTCCGCCCTGCCCGTAGACCGTCGGGCGCGGAGTCGAATCGGTCACTCTCACCGTCATCCCCAGCGACTCCCAGTAGTCCGCGACCTTCCGCGCATCCCCCTCGACATCGGTGCCCGCCGGGGCCCACCAGGCGTAGCTGTAGCTCGCACCGCTCACCCGGTCGCCGGGGCCGCACACATCGGGCCTGGCCGCGCCGCTCCGCGGCCACCACCCCTCCACATCGAGCCGCCCCGCGGAGTCCCGCACGAACTCCACCACCCGGTCCCGACCCTCCCGAGGACTCATCGTGCTCACCGGTCTCGCCTCCTTCTCCGTTGCACAAGCGGTCATCGACATCACGAGCAGAGCGGCGACGGTCAGCGCGACGCCCGTCCGCTGAGGAGAGCCTCTACCCGCCATGGGAGGCTCCCACGACCGCCTTCTGGAAGGCGGTCGGTCCGAGCGGCCGGTTCTCGGTCAGCAGGTCGAGTCGCCGGGAGACGGCCCACGCCGCGTTCTGCAGGGACTCGGTGTTCGTGTCGAGATACCCCGCGAGATCGCCGTCGTCGCTCTTCAGCGCAGCGTGATCCGTCACGATCCTCCCGGCGTCGCCTCCGGTCTCCACACCGAAGACGCGCGCGCCGAAGTCCTCGTCAGCGGGATCCGTGTGGTGGTTCCAGCTGAAGGCGCGGCCCATCCACGCGGCCTCGTCGCCGCTCTCGGTCTCGCCGAGGTACTTGTCCCGCGCCTGCCCCGCGAAGACGGATTCCGCGTGCAGGTCGCTCGCCTCGTCGACGCTGTCCGGGAGGCCGGCCGAGCCCAGCGTCACGACGACCCCGAGCTCGACGTCCGAGCGCGAGGCGGCGACGGCCATGACGGTGCTGCCGTAGGAGTGGGCGACGACGTTCGGCTTCGGCAGGTCGTCGCCCCGGACCGCGGAGAGCCCCTGGACAGCCGAGGCGAGTGCGGCGCCGCCGGCGACCGCCTGGTTCGAGGTGAGGACGTCCATGCCGTTCCCGCCGAGCCGCGCCATCGGCGGGGTCTCGTAGCCGATCCAGGAGACGACGGCGCTGCCGGGCGGGAGGAGCGACTGCAGATTCTGCGACGCCTTCGTCCATCGGGTCATGCTCTCCGTCGTCTGTCCCATCCCGGGGACGGCGTAGGTGACGTTCGTGGCGGTGTCGGGATCGCCGATCGAGACGGCGGCGAGCGGAGGCTCGTCGGCGGTCAGGGAGATGAGGAAGCGCGGATCCTGACCGAGACCGCGCCGGAGCGATGCCCGCACGTCCCTCAGCGCCACCAGCTGCGACTCCACCGCGGCGAGTCGCTCCCCGTCGCCCGCCTTCCCGCGCAGGCCCGCCGCCTCGCTCCTCAGCGCCGCGATCCGCGCCCTCAGCGCCCTCTCGTTCGCCCTCACCCGGGCGCGGTAGGGAACACCCTCCAGATTCCCGATCGCCCCGGGCAGACCGGCGACCAGCGCCTCCTGCTGCGGCGAGAAGCGCGCGCCGTCCGTGGAGTCGAGGCTCCGCCACCAGTCGTTCACGAGGGTCGGAGCCAGTCGCCCGAGGCGCGCCGCGAGGTCGGGCGACGCCGCCAGGAGTGTCGCGAGATCGTCGGACGAGAGCGCCGCGAGGGAGTCGAGCAGGCTCCGGCCGCCCCGGGGCCGCGCCAGGGTGCCGACGGCGTCGAGGACCGGAACGGAGAGCGCCGCTCCCCCCGCGGCTGTGAAGGCCAGGGAGATCTGCTCGACCCAGGTCGCGTCGGCCGCACCGATCGACAGCAGCTCGCGGAAGCCCCGGAGCACCGAGAAGGACTCGACCGGCGCCCACGAGCAGCGGTTGCCGAAGGCTCCCCAGGCGGCCATCAGATCCTGGAGCCGGGAGCGCATCGCCTCGTCCGACTGCCGGGTCTGCGAGACGAAGACGTCGAGGCGCTCCGGGTCGGCGGAGGTCGTGCCTCCCGCGGCGGGGCCGCCCGGGGACGTGCGGGGCACCGACCGAGGGGAGAACAGCGCACGGATCGGCGGAGGCACGACCGGCCGATCGGACGGCGGCCGGTCGACGACCTCGTCGACTCCCGCCGCGAGGGCCGCGACCGGATCGAGGCGGCGCTGCTGCTCGCGCTCGTCCGCCCGCCGCTCCCAGGCCGCGTACTCCTCCCGGCGCCGACGCTCCTCCTCGGCCTTCCTCGCCACGAGCCGCACCGTGTCGGCGAGGTCGTGCAGCTCGGCGCTCAGCCGACCGCGGTTCTCCCTGTCGCAGAGGCGGACCCGGCGGAACAGCTCGGCGTACGCGCCGCGGAACTCGCCCAGTGCGTACTCGGCAGCGACGGACCTCAGCAGCTCCTGGGAGGCGAGCGCCTCCGCCGCCTCGTCCGAGGCGCGGACCAGCTCCGCCGCTGCTGCATGGTCGAAAGAGAACAGGGTCATCGCCTCCTGAGTGAGAACATCTCAGGAAATGTAGAACGACCACGACGGCGTCGGCACCGGGTGGCGCGAGACGGCGCGCGGTCAGCGCGCCCGCGCCGCGTCCGGCGGCACGCAGAAGTGGCGCGGACCGCATCGGTCCGCGCCACTCGTTCAGATCACGCGGCTCACTCCGCCGCGGTCAGCCGCTCCAGGTATCCCGCGAACGCGCGCAGGTCCTCCTCGGGCCAGGCGCTCAGCGCCTCCTGCATCCGCTGCCGCTGACGGCCGCCGAGGTCGCGCATCCGCTCGCATCCGGCCGAACTGAGCGAGAGGAATCGCGCTCGGCCGTCGGCGGGATCGGAGGTCATCTCGACCAGGCCCAGCTCGGCGAGCTGGCGGGCCTGGCGGCTGATCGCGCTGCGGTCGACCCCGAGCCGCTCCGCCGCGGCTCCGGAGTGGACCGGACCGCAGCGCTCGAGGATCCGCAGCAGCCGCAGTCCGAAGGGCGGCAGCGCCGGGTCGATCGACGCCGCCGCGTCCCGGACGGCGAGGCGCACCTGGACGGCGAGCACGGTGATCTGCTCCTCGACCTCGTGCAGCGCCTCGGCCGAGGGCGCGGCGGCGGGCATCAGGAGCGCTCGATCACGTCGACGGAGCCGGTGGGAGCAGCGTGCCGGGCGTGCCCGATCGGCTCCTCCTGCCGCTCCTCGTCGGCGTGGCGGCCGTGTCCGGCGGGAGTGGCCTCGCGACCCTCCCGGGCGTGCGTCGCGTCGTCCGTCCGCCGGGCCTGGCCGACGGGGCGGAGCGCCGCCTGGCCGTCCGAGGCGGCGATGAGGGCGTCCTCCGCGGCCTGCAGCGGAGTGTTCGGCTCCGCCTTGAGCTGCACCGCGTTCTTCGAGCCGAGGCTCACGTTGGGCAGGAGGACGACGGCGATCAGCGTGACCACGGCGAGCGGGATGCTGTAGAGGAACACGTCACCGACGCCGATCCCGTAGGCGCTCTCGACCACGACGCGCACGGCGTCGGGCAGGGTCGCCGGCTGCGGGATCGTGCCGCTGCCCAGCGCCTGCGCGGCGAGAGCCTGGTCAGCGGGAGCGAGACCCGCGATGCCGGTCTTGATGCGGTCGGCGATCACGGTGCCGAGCATCGAGCCCAGGACCGAGACTCCGACGGTGCCGCCGAGGCTGCGGAAGAAGGTGACCGCGCTGGTCGCGACGCCGAGGTTCTTCACCTCGATCGAGTTCTGCACCACCAGGACGAGGTTCTGCATCAGCATGCCCAGGCCGGCACCGAGGACGGCCATGTAGATCCCGACGAGGACCAGGTCCGTGTCGTAGCGGAGGGTGCTGAGGAGGGAGGTGCCGATCACGGCGAGCACGCCGCCGCTGATCATGATCGCCTTCCACTTGCCGGTGCGCGAGATGATCCCGCCGAAGATCGTCGAGGCGATCAGCAGGCCGGCCATCATCGGGATGGTGAGCAGGCCCGACTGGGTCGGCGTGGCTCCGCGGGCCAGCTGCATGTACTGCGCGAGGAAGACGGCGACGCCGAACATCGAGACGCCGACCGAGATGCTCGCCACGACGGCGAGGCTGAAGGTGCGGTTCTTGAACATCCCCATCGGGATGATCGGCTCGGCCACGGTGAGCTCGGTGATCACGGCGGCGATCAGCAGCACGACGGCACCGCCGACCATGACCGCGGTCTCCCACGAGGCCCAGTCGAAGTTCTTGCCGGCGAGGGAGACCCAGATCAGCAGGAGCGAGACTCCGCCCGCGATGAGCACGGCGCCGAGGTAGTCGATCCGCACCTTGCGCTTCGGGTGCGCGGGGAGGCGGAGGGTCATCTGGAGGAGGACGATCGCGACGATCGCGACGGGCATCGCGATGAAGAAGTTCCAGCGCCAGCCGAACGCGTCGGTCACGACGCCGCCCAGGAGCGGGCCGCCGACGGTGCCGATCGCCATCACGCCGCCGAAGAGGCCGGCGTACTTGCCGCGCTCACGGGGGCTGATGATGTCGGCCATGATGATCTGGCTCAGCGCGGCGAGTCCGCCGGCGCCCAGGCCCTGGAACACGCGGAAGACGATCAGCATGTTCGTGTCCTGCGAGAAGCCGGCCAGGGCGGAGCCGATGACGAACAGCCCGAGGGCGAGCTGGATCAGCAGCTTGCGGTTGAACAGGTCGGCGAACTTGCCCCAGAGCGGGGTGGAGACCGTGGTCGCGAGCAGGGTCGCGGTGACGACCCAGGTGTAGGCGTTCTGGTCGCCCTTGAGGTCGGAGATGATCCGGGGCAGCGAGGTCGACACGACCGTGCCCGCGAGGATCGAGACGAACATGCCCAGCAGCAGGCCGCTGAGCGATTCGAGCACCTGGCGGTGCGACATGGCGCCGTCCGGCCCGGCGGGGGCGTGCGGCGCGGTGGTTCCGCGCGATGCGGCGCGGTGTTCGGGGTGTGACATGGGCTCCTCTTCAGCACGGCGGCGGTTCTAGTTGACCGCGATCAACTATTGACCGAGAGCAACTATATAGCCGGGCGTCACGAATCTCCAGTGGCACTCTGCTGCCGTCCAGGCGCCGCTCCGGCCGCGCCTATCCTCGGAGCATGGACAACATCGATCGGAAGATCCTCGATCTGCTGCGCCAGAACTCCCGCGCGGGCTACGGCGACATCGGCGGCGTGGTCGGGCTCTCCGCCTCCGCGGTGAAGCGCCGCGTCGACCGCCTCGTGGCCGACGGCGTGATCCGCGGCTTCACGATCAAGGTCGACCCCGCGGTCGACGGCATGGCCACCGAGGCCTACGTCGAGCTCTTCTGCCGCGGCACCGTCGCTCCGGACGAGCTCCGCCGCATCCTCTCCGCGGTCCCCGAGGTCGTCGACGCGGGCACGGTCACCGGCTCCGCCGACGCGATCGTCCACATCCGCTCGCGCGACATCCCCAGCCTCGAGCTCGCCCTCGAGAAGGTCCGCATCGCGCCCAACGTCGACCACACGCGCTCCGCGATCGTCCTCTCCCGCCTCATCCAGCGCAGCGAGGCCTGACGGATCGCGCCACCTCCTCGACGCGCGTCGCGACCGCCTGGTACTCCATACCTGTATGCAGTGAATCCAGGAGGGCGAGCATGAGCGACAGGGAACAGGCCGGTACGGCGGCACGACGGAGACGGCGCATCCGGCTGACGCTGCCGGCACTGTTCGTCGGCGTCCTGGCCGGGCACCTCGTCGCGACCGCGGTGGGCGCCGAGGATCCGCGGGACGTCGTGGTCACCGCCGCCGTCGCGGCAGCGGTGGCGTCCGTCGTCCTCGCCCTCGTCGACCGGCGACGCTGAGCCCTCCCTCCTGGATCGGAATCCGAGGGAGGGAACGACGATGGAACGACAGAGGACGAGCACGGCACTGGTCGCGGCGGCGGCCGCTCTGCTGGCGGTGCCGCTGTTCACAGCGCAGGCCGCGCACGCCGAGCCGGCGAGGCAGGAGACGAGCAGCCGGGTGCACCTCGAGGCACGGTGCGGGTCGGCGTCGACGGTGACCTTCGACGTCACCGACGGCACGCGGATCGTCGAGCCGGCGGGCGGCGGGGTCGGCTTCGCGGACGGCGCCGAGACGTCCGACGCACTCCCGGAGAGGATCGACGTCGGACGCGGCCGCACCGTGTCGGGCCACTGGTCGATCGACGACTCCGACACGCTCACCTTCCACTTCGCCCCGGACTCGGCGTCCCGCTCGGCGGCGGGCGGCCTGCACCTGAACAGCGACTGGAGCTCGCCCGAATGGGGCCACTGCGCCGCCGGGAGCGGCGTCAGCGGTGCCGCGACCGGCGGGGTGATCGGCGCGATCTCCGGTCCCGGCGCGATCGCCTCCGCGACCGGCGGGCTGCTCGCGGGGATCATCGGCGGAGCGATCACCTGCTGAGCGCCGCCTCCTGAACGACCCGGATCAGGCGGGCGCGTCCGCTGCGGTGTGGACGCGCGCGCCGCCGATCCAGGTGCCCAGCACCCGGGTGTCCCCGATCGCCCGGGGGTCGCCGGCGAAGGGGTCCCGGTCCAGCAGGGCGAAGTCCGCCGCGAGTCCCACGGCGATCGAGCCCGACTCGCCGTCCAGGCCGTTCACCCACGCCGAGCCGGCCGTGGAGGCGGAGAGGGCGGTGGCGAGGTCGAGGCGCTGCTCCGGGAGGAACACCTCCTCGCTCCACCCCGGCTCGCGCTCGGACGGCGCCGAGAGCCGGTTCACCGCGACGTGGATCGCGGCGAGCGGGTCGGGCGTCGACACCGGCCAGTCGCTCCCCGCGGCGAGCACCGCGCCCGAGCGGAGCAGGTCGCCGAACGGGTACTGCCACGAGCCGCGCCGCTCACCGAGGAACGGCAGCGTCAACTCCACCATCTGCGGCTCCAGCGAGGCCCACAGCATCTGCAGGTTGGCCGCGACGTCGAGCGCACGGAAGCGCGGCAGGTCGTCCGGATGCACGACCTGCAGGTGGGCGAGGTGGTGGCGGTTGCCGCGGCGCCCGTTCGCCTGGATCGCCCGCTCGACCGCGTCCAGGCACTCGCGTACGGCACGATCGCCGATCGCGTGGAAGTGCACCTGGAATCCGGCCGCGTCCAGGAGCGGCACGGCCTCGTTCAGGAGGCGCGGGTCGACCATCGAGAGGCCGTCGCCGTGACCGTGGCCGCCGTGACCGTCGAGGTAGGGCTCGAGCATCGCCGCCGTGAAGTTCTCGGCGACCCCGTCCTGCATGATCTTGACGGTCGTCGGCGCGAAGCCGTCGGCGGCGAGCGCCGCGCGCCGCTCGACGAGCTCCGGGATCTGCTCGACGCCGCGGCCCCGATCCCACCACAGCGCACCGCGGACGCGCCCGGTCAGCTCGCCGCTCAGCGCCGCGCGGCGGTACACCGGCCCGGGATCTCCCACATCGCCGTAGGAGCCGATGATCGCGTCCTGCCACGCCGTCACTCCGAACGAGTGCAGGGTCTCCTGCCCGAGGAGCAGCGCGCGGTGGAGCTCGTCCGCGCTCGCGGGCGGGAGGTGGCGGCGGACCGCGTCCATCGCCCCCTCGTGCAGGGTGCCGGAGGGGGTGCCGTCGGCCAGGCGCTCGATGCGGCCGTCGGCGGGGTCCGGCGTCGTGCGGTCGATCCCCGCGAGGCGCAGTGCGGCGGAGTTGACCCAGGCGCCGTGCCCGTCGGCGTTGGTGAGGAAGGCGGGCCGGTCAGGGACGACCGTGTCGAGCTCGCGGGCGGTCGGGGTGCCTCCGGGGAAGTCGGGCAGGTTCCAGCCGCCGCCGAGGATCCACTCCGCTCCGCTCTCCCGAGCCGCGTACTCGGCGACCGTCGCCAGGTGCTCGGCGGGCGACCCGCCCGCTCCGAGCCAGCAGCGCAGCAGCGCGGCGCCGCCCCAGACCGGGTGCACGTGGGCGTCCTGGAAGCCGGGGACGAGCATCCGGCCCTCGAGGTCGACCACCTCGGTGCGCGGCCCGATCAGGTCGGAGGCGTCGGCGCCGACCGCGACGATCCGCCCTCCGACGACAGCGACGCCGTGCGCTCGGGAGCGCACGGCGTCGGCGGTGAAGACGGCGCCGCCGGTCAGGACGAGATCGGCGGCGCGCACGGGTTCAGAAGCCCGCGGGAGCGAAGGCCTGCGTCATCTGGGAGAAGAGCGACACCGTCCAGCCGATCGCGATGAGGAACGACACGACCACGACGCCGAGGAAGACCCAGAGCGGGAGGAGTCCGCCGCCGGTCACGCGCTTCACGACCACGCTGCGGCCGATCACGTAGACGTAGGGAGCGGCGAGGAAGGCCCACGCCCAGTGGAACGGACGCTGCAGGCCGGCTCGCTTCAGCTGGCGCCAGTCGAGGAAGGCGAAGACGACCTCCGCCGCGTAGATCAGGAAGCCGACGACCTGGAGCACGCCGAGGCCGACGAGGTAGGCGGTCGACATCCCCATCGAGGAGCTCGGCCCGTAGGTCGAGGCCATCGACGAGTCGACGATCGCGCTCGGCGGGAGGAGGAAGATCGACAGCGCCGAGAGCAGCGGCAGGAGGACCACCACCCAGATCCACGGGGTGGACGTGACGATGCTCGTGTCGCGCTGCTGCACGGGTGCTCCGGGAGCCGCGGCGTAAGCCGGGTACTGCGGCTGCTGCTGGCCGTAGGGCTGCTGCGGCTGCTGGCCGTAGGGCTGCTGGCCGTACCCCTGCTGGCCGTACTGCTGGGGAGCCTGCTGGCCGTAGCCCTGCTGCGGCTGCGGCTGCTGACCGGCGCCCTGCTGGCCGTAGCCCTGCCCGTAGCCCTGCTGCCCGTACCCCTGCTGCGGGTCGGCGGACGACGGCTGCTGCGGATACCGACCCGAGGCCGACTGCCCGTAGCTCGTCGCCGCTCCGCTCGACGTCTCCCCGTAGGCGGGACGCTCGGCGGGCGGCGCGGGCGGAGTCGGTGCGGTCGGCGGAACGGGAGTCGCGGCGGCCTGCGCCGACCCGCTCTCGGCCGGGGCGGTGGGAGTGGCCACCGGCGCGTCGCGGAGCGACTCCGTCCAGCCGGTCCCGTCCCACCAGCGCTGACGGGACGAGCCCGCCGGGTCCGGGTACCACCCGGCGCGGGGTCCGGAGGCCTCGCCGCCCGTGCTCGCGCCCTGGTCCGTGCCGGTTCCGTTGTCGTCCGTCATGGCGTCCTCCACTCCCCTCCGGGCGTCTGCCCGCGATCTCGGACCACCGTAGCGCCGCGACACGATGCGTGGCCTGAGGGCGGGCTGATCGCGCGCTGTCCGAGCGCTGTCCGCACCGGCAGGCGCCGGAGGCCGCCGACCGCCAGGATGGACGCATGCCCCACCTCCTCCGAGCCCGCGCCGCCCTCTTCGACATGGACGGGACGCTCGTCGACTCGACGGCCGTCGTGGAGACCATCTGGGGCGCCTTCGCCGAGCGCTTCGCTCTCGACCACGACGCGGTGCTCGGCGCCGTTCACGGTGTCCGCGCCGCCGACAGCGTCCGCCGCTTCGCTCCGGCCGGCAGCGACGTCGACGCGATCGTCGCGGAGCTCGACGCGTACGAGCTCGAGCACACCGAGGGCACCGTCGAGATCCCCGGCGCGACGGCGTTCCTCGCCTCACTCCCCCGCGAGCGCGTCGCCCTGGTCACGTCCGCGAGCCCGGCGCTGGCGGCCGCACGTCTGGCTGCGGCGGGCGTCCCCTCCCCCGACACCGTCGTCACCGCGCACGACGTCGCGAACGGCAAGCCTGCTCCCGACGGCTACCTCGCCGCCGCGGCCCTGCTCGGCGTCTCCCCCGAGGACGCGCTGGTGTTCGAGGACGCCGAGGCCGGCATCCGGGCGGGTCTGGACGCCGGCATGCGCGTGATCGTCGTCGGGAGCCACGAGAGCGCGAGCACGCGGGGGCTGCCCCGGATCGCGCACTACTCCGACGCGCACGCCGCGCTCGAGGGCGACGAGCTCGTCGTCACCCTCGGCGGGCCTCAGTAGCGGATCGCGTCGATCACCTTCACCCGCACGGCGACGATCGCCGGCACCAGGCCCGCGAGCGCGCCGACGAGGGTCGCCGCCCCGAGCCCGAGCAGCGCCGCCTCGGCCGGGAAAGGCGGGATGTCGGCGATCCCGTTGTCCTGCACGAAGGCCACCGTCCACGGGTTGGTGACGAGGATGACCGCGACCGTCACGCCGACCACTCCCGCGACGACGGTCGCCACGACGCTCTCCATCATGATCGAGAAGAAGATGCGGCCGGAGGAGGCGCCGAAGCTGCGCCGGATGCCGATCTCGCGGATCCGCTGCCGGACGGTGACCAGGGCGATGTTGAGCAGTCCGAGCGCGCCGAGCGCCAGCACCAGGCCCGCCACGCCGCCGATCACCCAGGTCAGCACGCCGAAGGGGTCGGAGTCGTAGACCAGGTAGTCCTGCCGGTCGACCGACACCTCGAAGTCGGATCCCAGGGCGCCGGCCACGTCGCGCTCCACCGCTGCGGCGAGGGGCTCGGCCAGGTCGAGCGGCACCCACATCTCGTAGTTCGGCACGCCCTGCCCGCCGTACTGCGGGTCGGCGTCGCGGGCGACCGCCGGGTAGGCGTCCGCGAGCATCATCATCGACGGGTCCGTCTCGAACTGCGAGGAGGGAGTCACGCCGACCACCACGCCCGTGACGTCGCGCTCGGAGCCGAGCAGGGTGACCACCGGGTGGGTGCGCAGATCCGGGCTCCCGATCCGCTCCCAGAAGCGCTCGTTGACGACGAGGGCGGGAGCGAGGCGCTGGGAGTCGCGGGCGGTGAACCAGGAGCCGTCCACGATCTTCAGCCGGTGCATCTCGGCGAAGGGCTGGTCGACCGCCTGCACCGCGACGTCGACGGCGCCGTCGGCGAACTGGACGCGCGCGCTGCCGTAGGTCGAGCGGCTCGCGTAGGTGATGGAGTAGCGCTCGAGCGCACCGATCCACGCGGCCTGGAGTGCGTCGGCATCCACCTCGGCGGTGCCGGTGCCGGAGGGGTAGGCGGAGAGGAAGAGGCTCGCCGGGCGCCCGCTGGAGCGCTCGGCCTGCTCGATGCTGGCCTGGCGGGCGATGCCACCGGCGGCGACGACCGCGGTCAGGGCGGCGACGGCCACCGCGACTCCGATCAGCGAGAGCAGCACGCGTCCGCGGTGGATCCGCAGCTCGGTCCACGCCTCGACGATCGCGCCGGCGATCCCGACGAGCGCGCGCATCAGAGGACCACCCCCTCGGCGACGGGGCCCGCATCCGTGGTCGAGCCCAGGCGGCCGTGGTCGAGCCGGTAGTGGCGCTCGGCCCGCGCCGCGATGGCCGGGTCGTGGGTGATGGTGACCAGCGCGGAGCCGGACTCGCGGGCGATCTCGTCGAGCAGGCCCATCACGCTCTCGCCGGTGTCGGTGTCGAGGGCGCCCGTCGGCTCGTCGGCGAGGATCAGCCGCGGTCGGCGCACCAGGGCGCGGGCGATCGCGATCCGCTGCTGCTCGCCGCCGGACATGCGCCCGGGCATCGAGTCCACGCGGTGCCCGAGGCCGACGCGCTCCAGCATCTCGGCCGCGAGGTCGCGGCGGCGCCAGAACTCCGATCCGGTCGCGTAGAGCAGCGGCGTCATCACGTTCTCGCGGGCGGTCCGCCC
>NZ_PSUC01000096.1:0-14754 GCF_002931635.1 Rathayibacter sp. AY2B7
ACGACCTCGAGGAACTCCTCCCGCGTCAGAGCCATGACGTCGTCGGCCCAGCCGTTGTCCTCCGGGAGCCCCGAGCAGTTGCTGAGGAGCATCCTGACCGTCACGGGCAGCGGCCGGCCCGCGGTGTCGAGCGGGTCGGTGAACTCCGGCACGTGGTCGGCGACGCGGTCGTCGAGGCGGAGCAGCCCGCGGTCGCGCAGGATCAGCACCGCCACCGCCTCGAAGCTCTTCGACATGGAGGCGATGCGGTGCACGGTCCCGGGCCCGGGAGCGTCGCCGTCGAGGCGGTGCTCCCCGCGGCCGTGGTGGACGAGCAGCCCGCTGCGGTCGAACAGGGCCCAGCTCACCGAGGGGGCCGGCGGCGCCTCCTCGTCGAACCACCGGGCCAGCCGGTCCTGGAGCGGCGGGGAGAGGAGCGTCGGCCGAGGGAGCGTCATCCCCTCATCCTCCCGCACCCCGCACAGGCCGCCGCGGTCCCGCCGGTCCCCGCGGCAGGACCCCGCCCGCGCGCAGCCACTCCGGGCGGCTCCGCTCGACCGCGTCCAGGACGTCCTCCTGCGTGCGCTCGCCGATCTCCGCGGCGACGATGATCCGGTCGTCGACGGGAGCGGAGGGGCCCGCCGTGCATCCGGCGAGCATCCCGATCAGCAGCACTCCCCCGGCGATGCGCGCCCCCTCGGACCCGTCCGCTCACCGTCGAGCGTCGCGGCGACGGCCGCTCCCGCGGGCGGACGGGTCCCGTCGAGAGCCCGGAGCGACCGCCGGCACCTGCGAGCCGGACGAGCAACTTCTCAGGTCCTCTTGCGTGTCGCAGGCGCGGAACCTAGTTTTGTCGAACCGGTTCGAAGCACTGTTGCTCCGACCCCGGACCGACGCCCGCCGTCGTCCGGCCGGCTGTCCCCACAGAAAGTGACCAGCGTGACAACGATGTCCTCCCCGAGGCGCGGCACCCGCTCCCTCGCCCTCGCGCTGAGTGCCGCGACACTCGCCGCCCTCGCCGTCGCTCTCCCGAGCGCCGAGTCCGCCTCCGCGGCCGACACCTCCGTCCCCGCCGACGCGCTCATCCTCCAGTACGACTTCGAGCAGGGGCAGGTGTCCGGATCCACGGTCGCCGACCTCTCGTCGAAGAAGCTCGACGGCACCGTCGTCAACAGCGCGAGAGCGACGTACGTCGCGGGTCGGAAGGCCGGTACGACCGCGATCGACCTTCCCGGGGGCGCGGCGGACTCGACCTCCGCGCCGTACCTGACCGTGCCGAACGGGCTCTTCCAGGGCGTGACGCAGACCACCGTCTCCGCCTGGACGAAGTGGTCCGGCACCGGAGGCTTCCAGTGGCTGTGGTGCCTGGGCATCAGCCCCGACGCCGCGTCGGCCTTCGCTCCGTCGTTCGACGGTGGCAGCGCCCGCGCGATCATCAAGCAGCTGAAGGACGGCGGCGAGACCGGGGTCTCCAGCTCTTCGCCGCTGCAGAAGGACCAGTGGGTCAACGTCGCCGCGACGATGGACGGCACGACCGTGACCCTGTACCTCAACGGTCTGCAGGTCGCGACGGCTCCCGCCTCCGTCGACCTCGCGAAGCAGCTCTACTCCGCCTCCGCCTCCAAGAGCGGCAACATCGGCCGGGCGCTCTGGAACGTGCACCCCTACTTCGACGGAGCGATCGACGACTTCCGCGTCTACGACCGGGCTCTGACCGCCGCTCAGGTCCGGGGTCTGGCGGGGGACGCCGCGCCGGCCGTCACCGGCGTTCTCTCGACGAGCGTCGCGGTCACCACCGGCATCGGCGTCGCGCCGGCCCTGCCGGGGGTCCCCGCCACCTACTCCGACGGCGTGAACCGCGACGCCCCGGTCACCTGGGAGAGCGTCCCCGCCTCCGCGTACGCGAAGCGCGGCACCTTCACCGTGAAGGGCACCGTCACCGGCCTCGGCACCGCGGTCACGGCGACCGTCACGGTGCGCGCCCTCGACGAGATGACCATCGACCTCGGCACGAGCACCGGGGAGTTCATGGGCGGCGCGTCCGGCACCCTCTACGGGGTCTACGGCGAGGGCCTCCCCTCCGACAACCTCCTCGAGGGGATCGACCTGCGCACGGTCTCGACCAAGGCGCAGGACGGGCCGCAGCATCCGGGCGCGGACGCGCTGAGCGTCGCGAAGGCCGTCGCCGACACCTCGGACGGCGACACCTACATCTACATGACGGACATCTACCGCGGCTTCCCCTACGAGTGGCCGGGCAGCACTCCCCAGGAGAAGCTGGCCGACTACCAGGCGAAGATCGCCACGCAGGTCGACCAGGTGCTCGCGCTCCCCGAGGAGTACCAGGACAACATCGTGTTCGTGCCGTTCAACGAGCCCGAGGGCAACATGTTCGGCAACGGGAAGTGGAGCTACGACGGGAAGAGCTGGCTGGAGGACCCGACCGCGTTCTTCGCGGCCTGGGACAGCACCTACGCGCTGATCCGCGACCGGATGCCCGACGCCCGCATCGCCGGACCGAACACGAGCGTCCTCTACGACCAGGTCCGCGGGTTCATGACCCACACGCTCGAGCAGGACACCGTCCCCGACGTGATGACCTGGCACGAGCTGAGCGCCCCGGGTGAGATCCGCACCAACGTCGACCGCTTCCGGGCCTGGGAGGCCGAGCTGTACGCGGGCACGTCCTACGCCGGGAAGCACCTGGCGGTGAACCTCAACGAGTACGCCTTCAAATACCACACCTCCGTGCCCGGCCAGATGGTCCAGTGGATCAGCGCGCTCGAGGACAAGAAGGTCGACGGCGACATCGCCTACTGGAACATCGACGGCAACCTCTCCGACTCCGCGGTGCAGGCCAACCGCGCCAACGGCCAGTGGTGGCTCCTCAACGCCTACGCCTCGATGACCGGCGACACCGTCGCGATCACGCCGCCCAAGCCCGGCCAGAGCTACACCCTCCAGGGCGTCGCGACCCTCGACACCGCGGCCAAGCAGGCGAGAGCCCTCTTCGGAGGCGTCGGCGGCTCGCAGAAGGTCGCGTTCGAGCGCATCCCGGCCGCCACCTTCGGCTCGAAGGTCCACGTGGAGGTCAGCGAGATCCGCTGGACCGGCCAGGTCGGCGACTCGGGAGCCCCGCAGACGGTGAAGGAGTTCGACGCGTCCGTCGTGGACGGCGCCCTCTCGCTCGACTTCGGCGGATCCCTCCCCGCACTCGACGTCGACTCCGCCTACGAGGTCGTCCTGACCCCGGGCGCCAACGCGTCGTCGCCGTCCGCCTCGCCCGTCGACTTCCGCCAGAAGTACGAGGCCGAGGACGCCCGCTACACCGGATCGCGGAATCTCAACGGACCCGAGGGCTCGCCGACCAACGTCGGCGGCTTCTACACCTCGGGCGGACGCAACGTCGGCGGGATCCGCACCGGCGGCGACCTGAAGCTCGACTTCGCGGTCACCGTCCCGAAGGACGGCGAGTACGACCTCAGCGTCTTCGCCAACTCCCTCAACACCTACGCCGCCAACGCCCAGCAGGGTCCGATCAACGCGTTCCTGAGCGTCGACGGCGCTGCGGAGCAGGAGATCCTCCTTCCGCTGGCCTACAAGTTCGTGGTCTGGGACCACGCGGACACGAAGGTGAAGCTGACCGCCGGCACCCACACGATCTCGCTCGCCGCGAAGAACCTCGCCGGCACGAAGTCGACCGTGGGCGACGCGATCGTCGACAAGATCGAGCTCTCCCTCCCCAGCGCGGCCGCCGCGACCTCGATCCATGAGGCCGAGACCGGCACGCTCGAGAACGGAGCGACGGCCGACTACTCCCGCGCCGGCGTCTCCGGCTCGGGCACGGCGACGCTCACCAGCGGCGCCTCCACCACCGTCTGGGGCTACTCCGCGAAGGACGCGCCGTCCTCCGTGACGGTGGACACCCTGGGCGGCGGCACCGGCGACCTCTACGTGAACGATGTGAAGGTCGGGCCGGTGGGCGCGAGCTCGACCCGTCAGGTCTTCCTCTCGGGCGGCGTGAACAAGATGGAGGTCGTCGGCACGAGCGGCACGCTCCTCGTCGATCGGATCGTCATCGGAGCGAGCGCGAACCCGCCCGCGACGACGAGCTATGAGGCGGAGGCGGCCACGATCACCGGCCCCGCCACGGTCCGCGACCTGTCCTTCGCGTCGGGCGGCAAGGCCGTCGGGAACATCGGGGGCGGACGCGACGGCGACTCGACCCTGACCTTCGGCGACGTGAAGGCCGAGCAGGACGGGACCTACTCACTCACGCTGCGCTACTCCAACGAGCAGCACTCCCCCGCGACGCACTACAACCCCGACCCGCTCGCCCCCCACGCGTACATCACGGTCAACGGAGTGACGCACCGCGTCCTCTTCCCGCACACGTTCCACCAGAACCAGCTGTGGGACCTGAGCGTGCCGGTCACGCTCAGGAAGGGCTCGAACACCATCGCGATCACCTCGAAGGAGCTCCCGGGCTTCGACGGGACGACCTACCTCTCCGACACCTTCCCCGGCGTCCTGCTCACCTCGCAGTACGCGCCCAACATCGACAGGATCTCGGTCACGCCCTTCGTCGGGCGGACCACGGGCCTGACGGTGAGCGGCACGGCGGCCTCGCGCTGCACCGCGGGGAAGGTCACGATCACGGGGACGGCGACCAACACCAGCGCGGTCGCCGCTGACATCACGATCGGCTCGGCCTGGGGCACGAAGACCTTCACCGGGGTCGCTCCCGGCAAGACGGTCTCGGCCGCCTTCAGCACCCGCGCTGCGAGCGTCGGAGCCGGCGCTCTCGACGTGCGGATCGCGGGGACGGTCGACGGCGCTGCGGCGAGCGGATCCACGGCACCGGCCTACGGTGCGGCGCGCTGCGGCTGATCCGTCCAGAACGCCCTGACGCGGCCGGGCACCTCGTGTGCCCGGTCGCGTCGGCGTGTCGTCGGGACCGTACGGACCGCGACGGGGACGAGCGCGCCGTGGACGAGCAGAGCGCCGGAGCCGCAGCTTGCGGGCCTCGGGCCGCGGACGCGGCGCCCGATTTGCGGGCGCCGCGCCACACTGCCACCCTCGACACGGTTCGAGCGGGGGTGGAGATGGCCACGATCGGAGACGTCGCGAAAGCGGCAGGGGTCTCGCGCAGCACGGTGTCGTACGTCCTCTCCGGCAAGCGCAGCATCTCCCCCGAGACGCGCAAGCGCATCGAGGACGCGATCGCCGAGCTCGACTTCACGGTCAACGCCGGAGCACGGGCGCTCGCGACGCGCCGCACCATGGCGCTCGGCCTGCTCGTCCACTTCGACCCGGACGAGTTCGCGCCCGCGATGGTCGAGTACGTGCTCCCCATCACGGCCCGCGCCCGCGAGCTCGGCTACGACGTGCTGCTGGCCACCGAGGCCGACGGGGCGGCTGCCGTCCGCCGGCTCACGCGCTCCGGTCAGGTCGATGGACTGATCCTCCTGAGCGTGGCGGACGACGACGACCGGCTGCCCGTCCTGCGCGCCTCGCGGCGGCCCGGTGCCGCCCTCGGCGTGCCCGCGGACGCCTCCGGGGTGGACGTCTTCGACCTCGACTTCGGCGACGCGGCCCGCCTGCTGATCGAGCACCTGGGCGCCCTCGGGCATCGGAGCATCGGTCTCGTCACCCCTCCTGAGCGCGTCTTCGACCGCGGAGGGACCTACGGGCTCCGGTTCCGCGAGTCGGCTCTCGAGACCGCCGGTCGGCTCGGGATCGAGCTGGTGCTGCGCCCGGCCGCCACCGCCGCCGACGCCGTCGAGCCGATGGTCACGGCGTTCCTCGACGACAACCCCGGTCTCACGGCGCTGGTCGTCCACAGCGACCGGACCATCGCGATGCTTCCCGCGATCCTGGGCCGACGCTCTGTCGCCGTGCCCGGGCAGCTGTCCGTCGTGAGCCTGTACTCGGCCGAGTTCGCCCGCGACTTCTCGCTCCCCTACAGCTACGTCGAGACGGGTGCCGCCGAGCTCGGCGCGCACCTGGTCGACACGCTCGTCGAGCGGATCGAGCAGCCGTCCCGCGGCGAGCAGCCGTCGATCCGCCTCCTGCCCGCGCGTCTCGTCGACCGCGGGAGCGCCCGCGCGGTCTGAGGACCGCTCCGGAGCCCCCGAGGCCCGGTCAGAATCGCGAGGCGACCTCGTAGAGGACCTCGTCGTCGCCCGCGTAGACGCCGTCGCGCCGCGGCCAGTGCGCGATCACGTCCGTGAAGCCGAGCTCCTCCGCCCGGCCGGCCATGTCCTCGAACCGGGCGACGCTCTCGAGGGAGTAGTCGCTCCCGGAGTCGAGCGAGAGGTGGCGCTCGACGGTGCGCGGGTCGCGCCCGGCCGCCTCGAGCGCCGCGTCGAGCCGACGGGAGAGGGACGCGACCGCCCGCCACCACTCCTCGCTCGACACTCCCTCCGGGCCGGTGGTGACCCAGCCCTGCCCGCGCTCGGCGACGAGGGCGAGGCCCTTCGGCCCGTTCGCGGCGAGGACGATCGGGACGCGGGGGCGCTGCACCGGCTCCCCCACCATGCGCGCCGAGCGGGCGGTGAACCACTCCCCCTCGAGGTCCACGCCGCCCGAGCCGGGCTCCTCGAAGCGCAGCAGCGCGTCGAGTGCGGTGACGAACTCGGTGAAGCGCTCGTGCCGCTGCCGGGGCGAGTACTCGGGCTGCCCGAGCACGCGGGCGTCGAAGCCCGTGCCGCCCGAGCCGACCCCGAGGATCGTCCGACCGCCCGAGATCTCGTCCAGGGTCGCGATCTCCTTCGCGAACGGCACCGGGTGGCGGAAGTTCGGGGAGGCCACGAACGTGCCCAGGCGGAGCGTCTCGGTCACCATCGCGGCAGCGGTGAGGGTGGGGACGGTCGCCTGCCACGGCTGGTCGGCGAGGGAGCGCCAGGAGAGGTGGTCGTAGGTCCACGCGTGGTCGAAGCCCAGGCCCTCGGCCGACTGCCACTTCCGGCGGGCCTCGGCCCACGGGTCCTGCGGGAGGATGACGATGCCGTGTCGCATCGTCCGAGTGTACGAGCGCCGTCGGTCAGAGCGCGGCGGGCGGCACCGGGGGCGGATCGGGCACCTCGTCCACGACCGAGCGCGGGACCATCTGGGTCGGCGTCCGCACGCGCAGGCGCAGCGGTTCCCGCTCCGACGCGCCGAGCAGCTCGCGGGCGGCGCTCCGCACCTGCCGAACCAGCGCCGGGTGCACGGCCCCCGGATCCTCGAACGCGGCGACCAGCTCGCGCAGCACTCGGGTGGTGCTCCGCGGGTCGCCCTCCTGCCTGGGCATCGGATCGGCCCCTCACTCTCGGCACGGCCGTCATGTTCCCGGCGGTGCAGCGGATGTGTCGCGCCGACGGTAGGGCCGGCGACGGCGCCGTGGCACTGAGGTCGACAACGGGAGGACCCGGCGCATCGCCGTGCGCGGGGTGCGATGCGGGCGAGCGCGGTCCTGGCGGGGATCGACGGCCACCGCCGGGAGAGCTGGCTTCCACGATCGCGCCCGTCCGGTCGCGGCTACTCTCGGGGCGTGATCACGACGACGGAGCGGGTGGACGACTGGATCGAGGGCTGGTGCCGTGCACGCGGCGCTGGTTCGGCAGGTGCGGAGCGCCGCCCGCGAGCTGCTCGGCGCGTCGGAGCGGGAACCGCTGCGCCTGCGCGTGCGGACGCCGACCCAGATGGTCCCGCGCTCGGTCGTGGACGAGGTGCCCGATCCGCCCCCGGTGCCGCCCGCCGCGCTCTGACCGACGGCGCTCGTACACTCGGACGATGCGACACGGCATCGTCATCCTCCCGCAGGACCCGTGGGCCGAGGCCCGCCGGAAGTGGCAGTCGGCCGAGGGCCTGGGCTTCGACCACGCGTGGACCTACGACCACCTCTCCTGGCGCTCCCTCGCCGACCAGCCGTGGCAGGCGACCGTCCCCACCCTCACCGCTGCCGCGATGGTGACCGAGACGCTCCGCCTGGGCACGTTCGTGGCCTCCCCGAACTTCCGCCACCCGGTGCCGTTCGCGAAGGAGATCGCGACCCTGGACGAGATCTCGGGCGGTCGGACGATCCTCGGGGTCGGCTCGGGCGGCACGGGCTTCGACGCCCGCGTGCTCGGGCAGCCCGAGTACTCGCCCCGGCAGCGGCACGAGCGCTTCACCGAGTTCGTCACCGCACTCGACGCGCTGCTGCGCTTCGAGGAGCCCGGCTCGGGCGGCGTGGACCTCGAGGGGGAGTGGTTCACCGCCCGCTCGGCGCGCATGGTGGGGGAGCCGGTGCAGCGCCCCCGCGTCCCGATCGTCCTCGCCGCGAACGGGCCGAAGGGCCTCGCCCTCGTCGCCGAGCGCGGGCAGGGCTGGGTCACCACCGGCCCGGAGGGAGTGTCGAGCGAGGAGTGGTGGCGGGCGGTCGCGTCCCTCTCCCGTCGGCTCGACGCGGCGCTCGAGGCGGCCGGGCGCGACCCGCGCACCGTCGAGCGCCACCTCTCGCTCGACTCCGGGAGCGACTACTCCCTCGAGAGCGTCGCCCGGTTCGAGGACATGGCCGGCCGGGCGGAGGAGCTCGGCTTCACGGACGTGATCGCGCACTGGCCGCGGCGCGACGGCGTCTACGCGGGCGACGACGAGGTCCTCTACGAGGTCGCCTCGCGATTCTGACCGGGCCTCGGGGGCTCCGGAGCGGTCCTCAGACCGCGCGGGCGCTCCCGCGGTCGACGAGACGCGCGGGCAGGAGGCGGATCGACGGCTGCTCGCCGCGGGACGGCTGCTCGATCCGCTCGACGAGCGTGTCGACCAGGTGCGCGCCGAGCTCGGCGGCACCCGTCTCGACGTAGCTGTAGGGGAGCGAGAAGTCGCGGGCGAACTCGGCCGAGTACAGGCTCACGACGGACAGCTGCCCGGGCACGGCGACAGAGCGTCGGCCCAGGATCGCGGGAAGCATCGCGATGGTCCGGTCGCTGTGGACGACCAGCGCCGTGAGACCGGGGTTGTCGTCGAGGAACGCCGTGACCATCGGCTCGACGGCGTCGGCGGCGGTGGCGGCCGGGCGCAGCACCAGCTCGATCCCGAGCCGACCGGCGGTCTCGAGAGCCGACTCGCGGAACCGGAGCCCGTAGGTCCCTCCGCGGTCGAAGACGCGCTCAGGAGGGGTGACGAGACCGATGCTCCGATGCCCGAGGGCGCCCAGGTGCTCGATCAGCAGGCGGGCCGCGTCGCCGAAGTCGAGGTCGAAGACGTCCACCCCGGAGGCGTCCGCGGGCACGCCGAGGGCGGCACCGGGCCGCCGCGAGGCGCGCAGGACGGGCAGCCGGTCGTCGTCGTCCGCCACGCTCAGGAGGATCAGTCCATCGACCTGACCGGAGCGCGTGAGCCGGCGGACGGCAGCCGCCCCGTCGGCCTCGGTGGCCAGCAGCACGTCGTAGCCGAGCTCGCGGGCGCGGGCCGTGATGGGGAGCACGTACTCGACCATCGCGGGCGCGAACTCGTCCGGGTCGAAGTGGACGAGCAGGCCGAGCGCCATGGTGCGGCGCGTCGCGAGCGCCCGTGCTCCGGCGTTGACCGTGAAGTCGAGCTCGGCGATCGCGTCCTCGATGCGCTTGCGCGTCTCGGGGGAGATGCTGCGCTTGCCGGAGAGGACGTACGACACCGTGCTGCGCGAGACCCCTGCCGCTTTCGCGACGTCTCCGATCGTGGCCATCTCCACCCCCGCTCGAACCGTGTCGAGAGTGGCAGTGCGGCGCGGCGCACGCAACTCGGGCGCCGCGTCCGCGGCCCGAGGACCGGACGCTGCGGCTCCGGCGCTCTGCTCGTCCACGGCGCGCTCGTCCCCGTCGCGGTCCGTACGGTCCCGACGACACGCCGACGCGACCGGGCACACGAGGTGCCCGGCCGCGTCAGGGCGTTCTGGACGGATCAGCCGCAGCGCGCCGCACCGTAGGCCGGTGCCGTGGATCCGCTCGCCGCAGCGCCGTCGACCGTCCCCGCGATCCGCACGTCGAGAGCGCCGGCTCCGACGCTCGCAGCGCGGGTGCTGAAGGCGGCCGAGACCGTCTTGCCGGGAGCGACCCCGGTGAAGGTCTTCGTGCCCCAGGCCGAGCCGATCGTGATGTCAGCGGCGACCGCGCTGGTGTTGGTCGCCGTCCCCGTGATCGTGACCTTCCCCGCGGTGCAGCGCGAGGCCGCCGTGCCGCTCACCGTCAGGCCCGTGGTCCGCCCGACGAAGGGCGTGACCGAGATCCTGTCGATGTTGGGCGCGTACTGCGAGGTGAGCAGGACGCCGGGGAAGGTGTCGGAGAGGTAGGTCGTCCCGTCGAAGCCCGGGAGCTCCTTCGAGGTGATCGCGATGGTGTTCGAGCCCTTCCTGAGCGTGACCGGCACGCTCAGGTCCCACAGCTGGTTCTGGTGGAACGTGTGCGGGAAGAGCACGCGCTGCGTCACTCCGTTGACCGTGATGTCCGCGTGGCGGGCGAGCGGGTCGGGGTTGTAGTGCGTCGCGGGGGACTGCTCCTCGTTGGAGTAGCGCAGCGTGAGCGCGTAGGTCCCGTCCTGCTCGGCCTTCACGTCGCCGAAGGTCAGGGTCGAGTCGCCGTCGCGTCCGCCCCCGATGTTCCCGACGGCCTTGCCGCCCGACGCGAAGGACAGGTCGCGGACCGTGGCGGGGCCGGTGATCGTGGCCGCCTCCGCCTCATAGCTCGTCGTCGCGGGCGGGTTCGCGCTCGCTCCGATGACGATCCGATCGACGAGGAGCGTGCCGCTCGTGCCGACGACCTCGATCTTGTTCACGCCGCCCGAGAGGAAGACCTGACGGGTCGAGCTCGCGCCCACCGGCCCGACCTTCACATCGTTCACGTAGAGGTCGCCGGTGCCGCCGCCCAGGGTGTCCACCGTCACGGAGGACGGCGCGTCCTTCGCGGAGTAGCCCCAGACGGTGGTGGAGGCGCCGCTGGTGAGCGTCGCCGTGCCCGAGCCGGAGACGCCGGCGCGGGAGTAGTCGGCCGTCGCTCCGTTCTCGAGCGTGCCGGTCTCGGCCTCATGGATCGAGGTCGCGGCGGCCGCGCTGGGGAGGGAGAGCTCGATCTTGTCGACGATCGCGTCGCCCACGGTCGACTTCGTGCCGGCGAGGTTCTTCGCGGCGAGCGAGATCGTGTGGGTGCCGGCGGTCAGCTTCACCTTCGTGTCCGCGTGGTCCCAGACCACGAACTTGTAGGCCAGCGGAAGGAGGATCTCCTGCTCCGCAGCGCCGTCGACGCTCAGGAACGCGTTGATCGGACCCTGCTGGGCGTTGGCGGCGTAGGTGTTGAGGGAGTTGGCGAAGACGCTGAGGTCGTACTCGCCGTCCTTCGGGACGGTGACCGCGAAGTCGAGCTTCAGGTCGCCGCCGGTGCGGATCCCGCCGACGTTGCGTCCGCCCGAGGTGTAGAAGCCGCCGACGTTGGTCGGCGAGCCCTCGGGTCCGTTGAGATTCCGCGATCCGGTGTAGCGGGCGTCCTCGGCCTCGTACTTCTGGCGGAAGTCGACGGGCGAGGCGGACGGCGACGACGCGTTGGCGCCCGGGGTCAGGACGACCTCGTAGGCGGAGTCGACGTCGAGTGCGGGGAGGGATCCGCCGAAGTCGAGCGAGAGGGCGCCGTCCACGACGGACGCGTCGAACTCCTTCACCGTCTGCGGGGCTCCCGAGTCGCCGACCTGGCCGGTCCAGCGGATCTCGCTGACCTCCACGTGGACCTTCGAGCCGAAGGTGGCGGCCGGGATGCGCTCGAACGCGACCTTCTGCGAGCCGCCGACGCCTCCGAAGAGGGCTCTCGCCTGCTTGGCCGCGGTGTCGAGGGTCGCGACGCCCTGGAGGGTGTAGCTCTGGCCGGGCTTGGGCGGCGTGACCGCGACGGTGTCGCCGGTCATCGAGGCGTAGGCGTTGAGGAGCCACCACTGGCCGTTGGCGCGGTTGGCCTGCACCGCGGAGTCGGAGAGGTTGCCGTCGATGTTCCAGTAGGCGATGTCGCCGTCGACCTTCTTGTCCTCGAGCGCGCTGATCCACTGGACCATCTGGCCGGGCACGGAGGTGTGGTAGTTGAAGGCGTACTCGTTGAGGTTCACCGGCAGGTGCTTCCCGGCGTAGGACGTGCCCGCGTACAGCTCGTCCTCCCAGGCCCGGAAGCGGTCGACGTTGGTGCGGATCTCACCCGGGGCGCTCAGCTCGTGCCAGGTCATCACGTCGGGGACGGTGTCCTGCTCGAGCGTGTGGGTCATGAACCCGCGGACCTGGTCGTAGAGGACGCTCGTGTTCGGTCCGGCGATGCGGGCGTCGGGCATCCGGTCGCGGATCAGCGCGTAGGTGCTGTCCCAGGCCGCGAAGAACGCGGTCGGGTCCTCCAGCCAGCTCTTCCCGTCGTAGCTCCACTTCCCGTTGCCGAACATGTTGCCCTCGGGCTCGTTGAACGGCACGAACACGATGTTGTCCTGGTACTCCTCGGGGAGCGCGAGCACCTGGTCGACCTGCGTGGCGATCTTCGCCTGGTAGTCGGCCAGCTTCTCCTGGGGAGTGCTGCCCGGCCACTCGTAGGGGAAGCCGCGGTAGATGTCCGTCATGTAGATGTAGGTGTCGCCGTCCGAGGTGTCGGCGACGGCCTTCGCGACGCTCAGCGCGTCCGCGCCCGGATGCTGCGGCCCGTCCTGCGCCTTGGTCGAGACCGTGCGCAGGTCGATCCCCTCGAGGAGTTTGTCGGAGGGGACGCCCTCGCCGTAGACCCCGTAGAGGGTGCCGGACGCGCCGCCCATGAACTACCCGGTGCTCGTGCCGAGGTCGATGGTCATCTCGTCGAGGGCGCGCACCGTGACGGTCGCCGTGACCGCGGTGCCGAGGCCGGTGACGGTGCCCTTCACGGTGAAGGTGCCGCGCTTCGCGTACGCGGAGGCGGGGACGCTCTCCCAGGTGACCGGGGCGTCGCGGTTCACGCCGTCGGAGTAGGTGGCGGGGACCCCCGGCAGGGCCGGCGCGACGCCGATGCCGGTGGTGACCGCGACGCTCGTCGAGAGAACGCCGGTGACGGCCGGCGCGGCGTCCCCCGCCAGACCCCGGACCTGAGCGGCGGTCAGAGCCCGGTCGTAGACGCGGAAGTCGTCGATCGCTCCGTCGAAGTAGGGGTGCACGTTCCAGAGCGCCCGGCCGATGTTGCCGCTCTTGGAGGCGGAGGCGGAGTAGAGCTGCTTCGCGAGGTCGACGGAGGCGGGAGCCGTCGCGACCTGCAGACCGTTGAGGTACAGGGTCACGGTCGTGCCGTCCATCGTCGCGGCGACGTTGACCCACTGGTCCTTCTGCAGCGGCGAAGAGCTGGAGACCCCGGTCTCGCCGCCGTCCTTCAGCTGCTTGATGATCGCGCGGGCGCTGCCACCGTCGAACGACGGAGCGAAGGCCGACGCGGCGTCGGGGCTGATGCCCAGGCACCACAGCCACTGGAAGCCTCCGGTGCCGGACCACTTCGTCCAGGCGGAGACGGTGGTCTGCGTCACGCCCTGGAAGAGCCCGTTCGGCACGGTCAGGTACGGCGCGGAGGTCGAGCCCGCCGCGCCCCCGGGAAGGTCGATCGCGGTCGTACCGGCCTTCCGACCCGCGACGTACGTCGCTCTCGCGCTGTTGACGACGGTGCCGTCGAGCTTCTTCGACGAGAGGTCGGCGACCGTGGATCCGGACACCTGCCCCTGCTCGAAGTCGTACTGGAGGATGAGCGCGTCGGCGGGGACGGAGGTGTCGGCCGCGGAGGCGGACTCGGCGCTCGGGAGAGCGACGGCGAGGGCGGCGAGTGTCGCGGCACTCAGCGCGAGGGCGAGGGAGCGGGTGCCGCGCCTCGGGGAGGACATCGTTGTCACGCTGGTCACTTTCTGTGGGGACAGCCGGCCGGACGACGGCGGGCGTCGGTCCGGGGTCGGAGCAACAGTGCTTCGAACCGGTTCGACAAAACTAGGTTCCGCGCCTGCGACACGCAAGAGGACCTGAGAAGTTGCTCGTCCGGCTCGCAGGTGCCGGCGGTCGCTCCGGGCTCTCGACGGGACCCGTCCGCCCGCGGGAGCGGCCGTCGCCGCGACGCTCGACGGTGAGCGGACGGGTCCGAGGGGGCGCGCATCGCCGGGGGAGTGCTGCTGATCGGGATGCTCGCCGGATGCACGGCGGGCCCCTCCGCTCCCGTCGACGACCGGATCATCGTCGCCGCGGAGATCGGCGAGCGCACGCAGGAGGACGTCCTGGACGCGGTCGAGCGGAGCCGCCCGGACTGGCTGCGCCCGGACGGCGTCCTTCCGCGGCGACCCGCGGGACCGCGGCGGCCTGTGCCGCGTGCGGGAGGATGAGGGCATGACGCTCCCTCGGCCGACGCTCCTCTCCCCGCCGCTCCAGGACCGGCTGGCCCGGTGGTTCGACGAGGAGGCGCCGCCGGCCCCCTCGGTGAGCTGGGCCCTGTTCGACCGCAGCGGGCTGCTCGTCCACCACGGCCGCGGGGAGCACCGCCTCGACGGCGACGCTCCCGGGCCCGGGACCGTGCACCGCATCGCCTCCATGTCGAAGAGCTTCGAGGCGGTGGCGGTGCTGATCCTGCGCGACCGCGGGCTGCTCCGCCTCGACGACCGCGTCGCCGACCACGTGCCGGAGTTCACCGACCCGCTCGACACCGCGGGCCGGCCGCTGCCCGTGACGGTCAGGATGCTCCTCAGCAACTGCTCGGGGCTCCCGGAGGACAACGGCTGGGCCGACGACGTCATGGCTCTGACGCGGGAGGAGTTCCTCGAGGTCGT
>NZ_PSUC01000097.1:0-14391 GCF_002931635.1 Rathayibacter sp. AY2B7
GGCGACGGCCTGCCGCGACATCGAGACGTCCCGTCTCAACATGTCCCTCCCCGCCCCCGCGCGACCGGCCCGACCGGCCTCGCCATCGCCGCACTCGTCGTCGGCATCGTCGCGTTCCTCGTCGGCCTCGTGCCGGTCTTCGGAGCACTCGTCGGGATCGCCGCGGTCGTCCTGGGGATCCTCGCCCTCCGCCGCGGTCGGTCGAAGGCGATGTCGATCACCGGGATCGTCCTCGGCGGTCTCGCCGTCCTCGCCTCGCTCCTGACGACGATCGGCTTCGGAGCCGCCGTGAACTCCGCCTCGAGCGACCGCCCGGCGGCCGTGATCGTCGAGTCGTCCGAGCCCACGACCGCTCCCGTCGTGCCGGCCACGGAGGAGGCGGAGGTCGTCGAGACGGCAGAGCCCGCACCCGTCGAGACGGCGGAGCCCGCACCCGTCGAGACGGCCGCCCCTGCCCCAGCGCCCGTCGAGACGGCGGCTGCTGCGCAGGTCTCGCCCGAGTTCGCCTCGGCACTCATCAAGGCGCAGAGCTACTCCGAGATGCTCCACATGAGCAAGGCGGGCCTGTACGGCCAGCTCACCTCCGAGTACGGGGAGCAGTTCTCGCCCGAGGCCGCGCAGTACGCGGTGGACACCGTCTCCGCCGACTGGAACGCCAACGCGCTGGCGAAGGCCAAGGACTACCAGGCCCAGATGGCGATGGCGCCGGAGGCCATCCGCGACCAGCTGACCAGCGAGTACGGGGAGCAGTTCACGAGCGACGAGGCCGACTACGCCATCGCGCACCTGAACGACTAGTCCCACTCGGACCGTCGCGGCACTGCGCGGCCACTGAGCAGGTCCTCCCGGAGCGCGCCGCCGTCCGTCGCCCACGACCCGGGCGACGGAGGGCGGCGGACCACCGGAGCCGGTTCAGGCCAGGACGGCGAGGGTGACGGGGAGCGCCTCGCTCCACCTGCCGGTCAGCCGCTCCTCGCCCTCGAGTAACGGCGGCGCGAGGACCCGCGCGAGGACGAGAGTCAGACCGTCGGCCGAGGTCGTGGTGGTCCGTGCGTCGCTGCGGACGAGCACCGTCGACGGCGGCCCGGACGCTCCGGCGCCTGATCCGCTGCCCTGCACCGTCGCGGTCGGCGGGCGGACGATGCGCTGCCCGTCCTCCTCGAAATGCTGCTCGACCTCCCGGGCGCCGGTGCGGATCGCCGTGGCGAAGGCGGCGATCGCGACGGGGTCGCCGGCACCGTCGTAGACCCAGCGACGACCGAGGACGGTGTGCTCGACGGTCGCGAGGAGATGCGCGTCACCGCCGGCGAGAGGCGAGCCGCGGTAGGTCAGCGGCACTTGGAGCGGCGGCTGCCCGGTCGACTGGACGATCAGCGTCTCCACTCCCACCTCGCCATCGGGGTCGTCGAACCGGTAGGCGCCGAGCTGCGTGAATCCGCCGCCCTCGCACCAGGGCTGCGTCGGCGCCCATGCCTCCACGATCTCGAGCTTCCCGGGGGTGATCGTCGCACGGTGCAGAAGGGCCACGCACCGAGAGTAGAGCCGGCCGATCCGTCCGGAGGAGTGCCCGTCAGCGAGCGGCGCCCGCCGTCGCCGACTCGGGCAGGCTGCTCATGGGGAGGGTGTACTCGCCCTTCAGCGCCGAGATCCAGACGGTGGTCGGGGCGACGGCGGCGAAGTTCGAGTTGAGCAGCGCCATCAGCGTGGTGTGCAGGGAGTGCGCGTCGATCGAGCCCGCGTCGTTCGCGATCGCGATCGCGCCCGTCGCGTCCGAGAGGACCTCGGCGCGGAGCCCGTGCGTCTCCGCCTCGGCGGCCGAGGCGAGGATGCAGTTGTTGGTCATGTAGCCGACGAGGGTGATCGTGTCGATGTCGTGCTCGCGGAGCCAGTCGAGCAGGTCGGTCCCCGCGAAGACCGTCCCGAACTGCTTCGTGACGCTCTTCCACGAGTCCGAGCGGCGCTTCTCGATCTCCGGGTGCAGCGCGAAGGACGGACCCGACGGGTCGAAGATCGGCGCTCCCTCGCCCGCGCTGTGCTGGACGACGGCGATCGGGAGGCCCGCGGCGGCGGCGGAGTCGAGGGCGGCGGCGATCCTCGGCAGCGACTGCGCGTGCGGCGGGTACTGGATCTCGAGCGGACCGCTGAAGTACTCCTGCTGCACGTCGACGAGGATCAGTGCGCGGCGCGGTGTGGTCATGAGGTGCTCCCATCGGTGGCGGACGTCCCCGATCCTCCCGCTCGGGGCTGGGAGCGGCGGTCAGCCACGCGGCCCGCGACCCGGTCGTGGGCGCAGGCCCACACCTCCTCGTGCTCGAGCGGAGTGAGGACGCCGGCGTCGAGCAGCCGGTCGGCCCGCCGCAGCACGGCCGCGATCGCCGCCTGCTCGGCGACGGCGGGGGAGTCGACGTCCGCGATCACGAGCCGGCGGGCGCAGGCCCGGCGGAGGCGGCGGGTCGAGCGGGCCGAGAGAAGCAGGAGCGACGCGGTCGGCAGGGCGAGCGCGGCCAGCAGGAGGAGAGGCAGCCGGTCGAGCGCGAGCGTCCCGACGGCGCCGGCGGCCGTCACGGCCACGACCAGCTGCGGACCGGCCGCGTGCAGGCGGAGGCGCCTCCGCTCCTCGACGGAGATGCCGGGCGCGAAGACGACGAGCTCGCTCCGGACGACGCCGTACCGGCTCGCACCGACGGTGTGGCGGCCCCAGCGGGGGCCGGCGTCGAGGAGGCGGAGGAGCAGGTGCACGAGCGCCATCGTCAGCCCGCGACGGCCGGCGCAAGGGGATCCTGACGGAACGCGGACGCGTACCGGGCCGGTCCGCACGGTCCGCTCGCGCGACGCTCACGACCCCCTCACGACGCGGGATCGCGCGTCGACGTCCCTCCCCAGCCGATTACCCGTGAGGAAAGCGTGAGGATCCGCTCATTCCGGGCGGGCGCGCTCCTCACGGCGAGTAGAAACATCCAGTGACCTCTTCCGTCGTCCGTGGCGACCCCGACGCCCTCGAACCCTCCCCTCTCTCCTCCGCGCGCGCGGGCGGGGTGAAGGCGTGGCTCCTCGAGGGCCTCCGCGACGACTCCGGAGCGCACCCCGGCCCCCACGCGGCCACCGGCAAGACGCACTCGTGGTGGCGCGTCATGTGCCTCACCGGCGTCGACTACTTCTCCACCCTCGGCTACCAGCCGGCGATCGCGGCGCTCGCCGCGGGCCTGGTCTCGCCGCTCGCGACGATCGTCCTGGTGGTGCTGACGCTCCTCGGCGCGCTCCCCGTCTACCGCCGCGTGGCCCGCGAGAGCTTCCGCGGCGAGGGGTCGATCGCGATGCTCGAGCGCCTGCTGCCCTGGTGGGGCGGCAAGCTCTTCGTGCTCGTGCTGCTGGGGTTCGCGGCCACCGACTTCATGATCACGATCACCCTCTCGGCGGCCGACGCGACGGCGCACGCGGTCGAGAACCCGTTCGCTCCCGCCTGGTTCCACGGGGCGGAGGTGCCGCTCACGCTGGGGCTGATCGCCCTGCTGGGGATCGTGTTCCTCCGCGGGTTCCGCGAGGCCATCTCGATCGCGGTCGTGCTCGTGGCCGTGTTCCTCCTGCTCAACGCGATCGTGATCGCCGTGGCGATCGGGCACGTGGCCGAGAACCCCGTCGTCATCGGCGACTGGTGGTCGGCGCTCACGACCCAGCACGGGAATCCGCTGATCATGGTCGGCATCGCGCTCATCGTGTTCCCCAAGCTCGCGCTCGGCCTCTCCGGCTTCGAGACCGGGGTCGCGGTCATGCCGCAGATCCGCGGCGACGCGGGCGACACCGAGGACGCCCCGGTCGGCCGCATCCGCGGGGCGAAGCGGCTGCTCATCACCGCCGCCGTCACGATGTCGGCGTTCCTCATCACCTCGAGCTTCGTCACCACGCTGCTCATCCCGCAGGCGCAGTTCCAGCCGGGCGGCGAGGCCAACGGCCGCGCGCTGGCCTACCTCGCGCACGAGTACCTCGGCGAGGGCTTCGGCACGGTCTACGACGTCGCGACGATCTGCATCCTCTGGTTCGCGGGCGCCTCCGCGCTGGCCGGCCTGCTCAACATCGTCCCGCGCTACCTGCCCCGCTACGGCATGGCTCCGCAGTGGGCCGGCGCCGTGCGTCCGCTCGTGCTGGTCTTCACCGTCGTCGCCTTCGTCATCACGATCCTCTTCCGCGCCGACGTCGACGCGCAGGGCGGGGCCTACGCGACCGGCGTGCTGGTGCTGATCACCTCCGCGTCCGTCGCCGTGTTCCTCTCGGCGAAGCGCAGGAAGCAGCGCAAGCGCGCCGTGGGCTTCGCGGTCATCGCGCTGGTCTTCGTCTACACGACGGTCGTGAACGTGGTCGAGCGGCCCGACGGCGTGCGGATCGCGGCGGTCTTCATCGTCGGCATCCTCGCGGTCTCGCTCGTCTCGCGGGTGCACCGCTCGTTCCAGCTGCGCGCCACCTCCGTGGTGTTCGACGCCGCCGCGATCGACTTCCTCACCACGGACGCCGACGACTACGGCGTGATCCGCATCCTCGCGAACGAGCCCGACGACGGCTCCGAGGCGGAGTACCGGGACAAGCTGGCGGAGGAGCGGCGCGACAGCAACCTGCCGATGCGCGGCCCGGTGCTCTTCCTCGAGGTGCACACCACCGACTCCTCCGACTTCGAGGAGGACCTGGTCGTGCAGGGCCGCGTCTGCCACGGCTTCCGCGTGCTGACGGTGACCAGCGGCAACATCCCGAACACCATCGCCACGGTGCTGCTCGAGATCCGCGACCTCACCGGCGTGATCCCGGACGTCTACTTCGAGTGGACCGAGGGCGGCCCCATCTCGAACATGTTCCGCTTCCTGATCACCGGCACCGGCGAGGTCGCCCCCGTCACCCGCGAGGTCCTCCGCCGCGCTGAGTCCCGCCGCGACCGCCGGCCGGGCGTGCACGTGGGCTGACGGCCGCTGCGCGGCGGGGGCGTGGCGGCGCCGAGGTACCGCTCCTCCTGCAGGATGTCGCCGAGACGCCGCTCCATCGGCGACACACCGCTGCAGGAGCGGTGCGTCGGCGGAGGAGGCGGCGTCCTGGCGGGCGGCGGCCCCGTAGCGTGGGCGCGGGCGCCCGTCGGGGCGCCGACACCGACGAACGGACGACGATGACCCTCGAGGACCAGCGCGCGCACATCCTGACCGGCGCCGTGTACGACGACATGACCCCCGAGCTGGTCGCCGCGCGGGAGCGCGCGGTCCTCGCCTCGAACGCGTACAACGCGAGCTTCGGGCGCCCGCCGGTCGAGCGGGAGGCTCTGCTCCGCGAGCTCGTCGCCTCTGTGGGCGCGGACGCGCACCTCGAGCCGACGTTCCGCTGCGAATTCGGGTTCAACATCACGATCGGCGACCGCTTCTACGCGAACTTCGACTGCATCCTGCTCGACGGCGCCCCCATCACGATCGGCGACGACGTGCTGTTCGGCCCGCGCGTCTCGATCTACACGTCGAACCACGCCCTCGACCCGGCCGAGCGCGCCGCCGGCGCGTGCACCGCGAAGCCGGTCGTCGTCGGTGACGGCGTCTGGATCGGCGGCGGCGTCACGATCAACCAGGGCGTCACCATCGGCGACGGGTCCGTGATCGGCTCGGGCAGCGTCGTCACCCGCGACGTCCCCCCGCTCACCATCGCCGCCGGCGTCCCCGCCCGCGTCCTCCGCTCGATCACCCCCGACGACCGGACCGGCTACCGCCCGGCCCACTGACGGCGGCCCACGCCGGCCCCGAGACGCCGGCTCCGAGACGCCGCGGAACGGCTCCCGGCCTCGCGGCGATCCGCCCTCAGGACTTCACGGTCGACAGGGGCTCGGTGATGCTCTCGAGGCTGCGGCGCTCGGCGTCGACGCCGAAGATCAGGGCGATCACGCCGCCGAGGATCATCACGGCGGCGCCGACGAAGTAGCCGATCGTCAGCGGACCGCGGTCGCTGCCGTCGCCGATCAGGGCGCCGTAGAGGGCGGGGGCGACCGCTCCGGCGATCTGGCCGAGGGTGAAGAAGTACGAGATCGCCTGGCTGCGCAGCTCGAGCGGGAAGATCTCGCTCACGGTGAGGTAGGCGCTCGAGGCTCCGGCGGAGGCGAAGAAGAACGACACGCACCAGAGGATCGTCTGCGTCGTCGCGGTCAGGACGTCCATGCTGAAGAGGACGGCCGACACGGCCAGGACCGCTCCCGAGACGCCGTAGGTGAGGAAGATCATCTTCCGCCGGCCCCACACGTCGAACAGGTGGCCGAGCACCAGCGGCCCGACGAGGTTGCCGATCGCGAACGGGAAGAAGAAGTACGAGATCGCGCTCTGCTCGACTCCGTAGAAGTTCTCGAGCACCAGTGCGTAGGTGAAGAAGATCGCGTTGTAGAGGAACGACTGGGTGATCATCATCGTCGCACCCACCAGCGTCCGCTTCGGGTACTGCCGCAGCAGCACCCGGGCGATGGTGCGGAACGGGATGCTCTCCGTCGCCTTCACGGTGATCGCCTTCGCGTCGTCGACCGGCTCGAGCACGCCGCCCTCCGCCTTCACCCGGCGCTCGATCTCGTCGACGGTGCGCTCCGCCTCCTCCTCGCGGCCGTGGGTCATCAGCCAGCGCGGGCTCTCGGGGATGTGGCGGCGGAGGTAGATGATCGCCAGTCCGAGGATCGGGCCGAGGAAGAAGCCGAGGCGCCAGCCGACGTTCTCGGCGAAGAGCGCGTCGTTCAGGAAGAACAGGTTGGCCGCGGAGCCCAGAGCCGCGCCGCCCCAGTAGGTGCCGTTGATCGCGATGTCGACGCGGCCGCGGTACTTGGAGGGGATGAGCTCGTCGATCGCGGAGTTGATCGCCGCGTACTCGCCGCCGATCCCCATGCCCGCGAAGAAGCGGAACACGGCGAGGAAGACGTAGTTCGGCGCGAGTCCCGCCAGGCCGCTGGCGACCAGGTAGATGACGAGCGTCAGGATGAACAGCTTGCGCCGCCCGAGCTTGTCGCTCAGCCGCCCGAAGATCAGGGCGCCCGCGATCTGCCCGCACAGGTAGATCGTGCCGAGCAGGCCGACCTCGAAGGCCGAGAGCCCGAACTCCTTCGCGAAGCCGGCGGAGGCGACGATCTGGATCTCGAGTCCGTCCAGCACCCACGAGAAGCCGAGGCCGACGACGATCGACCAGTGGAAGCGGGTCCAGGGGAGCCTGTCGATTCGGGCGGGCACGAGGCTCCGGACCGGGCCGCGCGGACTGGTGGATGTCGACATGTCGAGCGCCTTCCTGTCGCCCCGGCGTCGTTGCGGAGGAACGCTGTCCCGAGCGCGGCGAGACGACACTAGACCCGCCGGCGGCTCCATATCGCCGGGCTATTCACCCCTTGTCACGGACCGCCGAGCGGGTGTATCCCGGGCATCGGTGCCCACCCGGAGGCGGAGCGCGGCGCGGAGCTCATCGGTCCGGAGGCGGAGCGAGGTGCGGTGGACGCGAGCCCGGATCCGTCCCCGCGGGGCCTGACACCGCCCGCCTCCTCGGCCTAGCGTGGAGGCATGATCGACGCGACGCCCGCGGGCACCCCCACCTACGTCCTCAGCGAGGGGCCCGTCTGGGATCCGGACACCGCCCGCCTCACCTGGGTCGACATCGAGGCCGGCGCGGTCCTGTCCGCCCCCGTCACCGCGGAGGGGATCGGAGCGATCTCGCGCACCGACGTCGGCGAGCAGGTCGGCGCCGCGCTGCCCCTGGGCGACGGGCGGACGCTCGTCGCGCTGACCCGGCGGCTCTCGATCCTGGAGGTCGACGGCTCCCTCACGCGCGGCTCCGAGCTGCTGCCGGAGGGGCACCGCTTCAACGACGGCACGATCGACCCGCAGGGGCGCCTCCTGGTCGGTTCGCTGACGCTCGGCGAGTCGGCGGGCGACGACGTCCTGCTGCGCATCGAGCACGACGGATCCGTCACCGTGCTCGACGACGACCTGCGGCTCTCGAACGGACTCGGCTTCTCGCCGGACGGCTCTGTGCTGTACTCGGCCGATACCGAGTCGGGCGTGATCCACCGCCGCTCCTACGCGGACGCCGAGCACGGCCCGCGCGAGCCGTTCGTCGAGCTCGAGGAGGGCGTGTTCGCCGACGGACTGACCGTGGACGCCGACGGCCGCGTGTGGGTCGCGGTCTGGGGCGGGAGCGGCGTCCGCGTGTTCGAGGCCGACGGCAGCCCGGTCGAGGGCGAGGGCATCAGGATCGACGCCCCGCACTCCTCCAGCATCGCCTTCGCGGGCGAGGACCTGGACATCGCGGTCGTCACCTCCGCCTCGCGCGACCTCTCGGCGGACGAGCGGGCGCGTCATCCGCACGCCGGCGGACTGTGGATCGCGCAGCCCGGAGCCCGCGGCCGCGCCGCCACGCGCTGGGTGGAGGGCCCTCTGCCCTAGGCGCGGCCGGTCGCCCGTCAGACGGTGGGCGCCGCCGGTGGGCTCGGCTCCGACGCGGGCTGCGGCACGAGGGTCAGCCGCGAGATGCGGTAGCGGTCCGTCTCGGCCACGCGGAGCAGGTGGTCGCCGACGAGCACGGAGTCGCCCACGACGGCCACACGGCCGATCCGGTCGAGGACGAATCCGCCGACCGTCTCGTACGGACCCTCGGGCAGCTCGATGCCCAGCTGCTCCGCCAGGTCCTCGAGGATCATCCCGCCGTCGACGTCGTGCAGCTGCTCGGCCGCCTTCGCGTCGACCGCCTGGCGGGCGCCGTCGTACTCGTCGTAGATCTCGCCGACGAGCTCCTCGAGCAGGTCCTCCAGCGTGATGATGCCGTCGGTCCCCCCGTACTCGTCGATGACGACGGCGATCTGGTGGCCGTCCTGCCGCATGGTGCGCAGGGCCGCGAGCACCTTCGTCGTACCGGGGACCGCGAGGATCGGGCGGGTGATGTCGGCGACGCTGCTCGCGGTGCCGGCGCGGCCCGCCTCCGGGAACGCGGACATCAGGTCGCGCACGTGGACGAAGCCGAGCACGTCGTCGAAGTCGTCGCCGACCACCGGGTAGCGCGAGTGCGGCTGGTCGAGGACCGCCGCGTAGCCCTCGGCCACGCTGAGCGCGCCGCGGAGGAAGTCGACGTCCGGGCGCGGGCGCATCACCTCGGCGACGCGACGGTCGTCCGCGCGGAAGATGTCGGTGAGCAGCCGGCGGCTGTCCTCGTGGATCTCGGTGTTGCTGGAGATCATGTCGCGCACCTCGTCGGCCGAGACGCTCTCGCCCTTCTCGCGCGGGTCGGCGCCGAGGAGGCGGACGACGGCGTCGGTCGAGACGGACAGCAGCCAGATCACGGGGCGCATCAGGCGCGCGAGGGCGTTGAGCGGGGGCGCGAGGGCCTTGGTGAACGCGACGGACTTCTGCATCGCCAGGCGCTTGGGGACCAGCTCGCCCAGCACCAGGGAGAGGTACGCGATGACGAGGGTCATCAGGATCAGGGCGACGGTCGAGGCGGCGGAGGCCGAGAGGCCGAGCGACTGCAGCGGCGGCACGAGGTCGGGCGCGATGGTCGAGGCGCCGTACGCCGAGGAGAAGAAGCCGGCGAGCGTGACTCCGATCTGGACCGCGGAGAGGAACGTGTTGGGGTTGCGGACGAGCTCGGCGATGCGCCGGCCGCGCTCGCTGCCGGCCTCGATCGCGCGGACCTGGCTCTCGCGGAGGCTGACGATGGCCATCTCGGTGCCCGCGAAGACGCCTCCGAGGAGGACGAACAGCACGACGAGGCCGATGTTGAGGAGGGTGTCGAGATCCACGCCGACCAGAGTAGGGATGCCGGCCGTGAGAACGCCTCGTGGACTCTCAGGGAGCGGGTCGGGCGGGGCGTCGCCCCGCCCGCCCGCTCAGGACGCGTCGGCCGGGCGCACGCCGATCGTGAGGATGAGGTTCGCGTAGATGCGGCGGTCGCCCGAGGCGATGGTGAGCGCGACGTCGGGGGTGCGCGCTTCGGCGTAGAAGGCGTGCCGCTCGAGCGAGGTGAAGGGGACGCCGTCGAGGGACCGGCGGAAGGCGTCCTGCGCGGGGACGTCGATCCCGGGCGCGGGGGTCATGACCGTCGCCTCCTCGACGACGATCGCCGAGAGCAGGGCGTCGAGGATCTCGTCGACGGTCAGCATGTCGGGGCGGAGGTTCAGGTGCACCAGGGCGGAGTTCGGTCCGAGCGTGGTGCCGACGGGGTAGTTGCCGTCGGCGATGAGGACGCGGGAGCCGTGGCCCGCGCGGGCGAGCGCGTGCAGGATCTCGGGGTGGAGGAGGGTCGTGGTCAGCAAGAGGAGCTCCTAGAGGTCGTGGAGGTGGGCGACGGACGAGCCGGCGAGCAGGCGGCCGGGGAGCCTCCGCTCCTGGGGGCCGGGCTGCTCCGCCCCGGAGTCGAGGCGGAGGCGGACGAGGGCGGCGGCCTCGGCGGCGATCGCCTCCGTCGGCTGGGCGATCGTGGTCAGGTGCGGGCGGACCACGCGGGCCAGCTCGACGTTGTCGAAGCCGACGACGGAGAGGTCCGTCGGCACGCGCAGCCCGGAGTCGCCGAGGGCGATCAGGGCGCCGACCGTCAGCTCGCGGTTGCTGGCGAACAGGGCGGTCGGCCGGGGGCTCAGGGCGAGGATCCGCTCGACGGCGGCGACCCCGCTCTCGACCGTCAGCGGGCCGCGCACCACGGCGTCGGCGGCGGGGCGCACGCCGCGCTCGGCCAGGGCGGCGAGGAAGCCGGCGGTCCGCTCCCGGGTGGAGGACACTCCGTCCTCCCCGCCGAGCACCGCGATCGAGCGGTGGCCGTGGTCGAGGAGGTGGCGGGCGGCGGAGGCGCCGGCGCCCGCGTTGTCGAGCGCGACGCGATCGGTGACCAGTGCGTCGTCGATCCAGTCGACGGCCACCACGGGGGTGCCCTGCTCGGAGGCGCGGCGCAGCGCGTCGACGTCGCCCGCGGACGGCACCGCCACGATCCCGTCGACCATCTTCTCGAGCAGCAGGTCGACCGCGGCTCCCGGCTCGGAGCGGCTCACGCCGACCAGCACGCCGATGCCCTCCTCGCGCAGGGCCCGCTCGAGGCCCGCGATGATCGAGAGGTGGAACTCGTTGTCGAGGGCGGGCAGCAGCACCCCGACCGTGCGGGAGCGCCGCGAGCGCAGGCCTCGAGCGAAGCCGTTGACGCGGAAGCCGACCTCGGCGGCCGCCGCCTCGATCGCGGCCCGGTTCTCGGGGCGCACGGGGAGCCCGTTGTAGTGCTTCGAGATGGTCGAGAGCGAGAGGCCGGTCAGCCGCTGCAGGTCCTTGTAGGTGGCCACGTCACAGGGTGGCGCGGGGAGAGCCGTAGCCGCTCCAGCCCGGGATCGTGCCGTCGGCGTCCCACAGGTCGAGCCAGCCGGAGCTGCCGGGCCAGAGGAAGACCTGGCCCTTGATCAGCCGGTTGTTGCGCTCGGCGCCGCGCAGCGCCTCCTGCTCCTCGGCCGTGAGCACCAGGGAGGCGGCGGCCAGGTTCGCCTCGATCTGCTCCGGCTTCACCGCGAACGGGATCGGGATCTGGCCGCGGTTCACCGCCCAGGCGAGGCACACGACGGCCGGATGCACGCCCCGCTCGTCGGCGATCGCCCGCACCGCGGGGTGCTCGATGTCGACGATGTCGCCCTCCACCCGGTCGCGCTCCGGCCGCGACGGCGAGCCCAGCGGCGAGTAGCCGATCGGCTGGATGCGGTGGTCGAGGCAGAAGCGGAAGAGCTCCGGCTGCTGGAAGCAGGGGTGCAGCTCCATCTCGTTCAGCTGCGGGGCGATGCGGACGTCGGCGAGGATCCGCTCGAGCTTGGGGATCGTGACGTTGGAGGTGCCGAGGTGCCGGACGAGGCCCCGGTCGACCAGGCTCTCGAGCGCGCGCCAGGTCTCGAGGAACGCCTCGTGGACGTACGGGCGGGCGTGCGGATCGCGTGCGTCGGTCTCGGCGTGCGGCGGGTGGTGGTTGGGGAAGGGCCAGTGCACGAAGACGGCGTCGAGCACGTCGAGGCCCAGGTCGGCGAGCGAGCGCTCGACGGAGGCGACGGCCGCCGCGGGCTCGTGCGCGTCGTTCCAGATCTTCGACATGACGAAGAGCTCGTCGCGGTCGACTCCGGAGTCGGTGATCGCCCGGCCGACGCGAGGCTCGTTGCCGTAGACGGTGGCGCAGTCGAGGAGGCGGAAGCCGGCGCGGAGGGAGTGCTCGACCGCGAGGCCGACGGTCTCGGCGTCGTAGCGGTCGGAGCCGAACGTCCCGGCGCCGATCGCGGGGATGCGGCTGCCGCTCGCGAGGACGCGGTGGCTCGGCGGAGTGGGGGCCATGCGGATCCTCCTGGTGCGGTAGGGCGAAACGTTGCGCCTTACCGTAGGCGGGGGAGGGTGGCGGCGTCAACGATGCCGTGGACCGGTGTGCGTAACGTTTCGTGCGGTGGGTGCTTTCGTCCTCCGTTCCTGCCCCACCCCCCCTCGAAACGCCGATAGTTGTCGCACTCGTGCGCGACTGCGACGACTACTGGACTCTCGAGCCGCGCGCTCGGCTCGCTCGCGCGAGAACGCAGGAGTCGTCGCACTCGAGCGCGACTGCGACGACTCCTGGACTGTCGAGAAGAGCCCCGCCCCTCCGCTCAGACCAGCCGGCGCGACTCCTCCGTGACCACGCGGAACCAGCGCGCGCCGTAGCCGTCGAGGTGCACCGATACGGCGCCGTCCTCGCCGAGCGGGAGCGACTCGCCGCCGAGGGAGTCGACCAGCCGCGCCCCGGCGGGGGTGTCGGGGAGCGTCAGATGCGCCGTGCGCGGATTCGACGCCAGGTTGTGCACCGCGACGGTCGTGCCGGTAGACGCGGACATCCGGTGCGCGAGCACGCTCGGCTCGTCGCAGGGGAGGTGCGTGTACTCGCCCCAGCCGATCTCCGGCGACCGCCGGTACAGCCAGGCGAGGCCCTTCACGTGGGCCAGGAGGGAGTCCGGATCCTGGAGCTGCGCGGCCGCGTTCACGTGCTCGGGTCCGAAGCCGCCGCCGGGAGGGGCGGCGATCAGGTCGGCGGCGTCGGCGCGCGAGAACCCGCCGTTGGCCGCGCTGCTCCACTGCATCGGGGTCCGCACGGCGCTCCGGCCCGGGATGTCGGCGTTCTCGCCCATCCCGATCTCCTCGCCGTAGTAGAGCACCGGGGTCCCGGGCAGCGAGAAGACCAGGCTGTGGACCAGGCGGACGCGACGCGGGTCGCCGTCGACCATCGGCGGGAGGCGGCGGACGATGCCGCGCCCGTGGATCCGCTGCGACTGCTCCGGAGCGAACGCCGCGAAGACCTCGTCGCGCTCGTCGTCGCTCAGCTGGTCGAGGGTGAGCTCGTCGTGGTTGCGCGCGAAGTTCGCCCACTGGCTGCCGACGGAGATCTCGGGGCGGCTCGCGAGCGCCTCGACGAGAGGGGCCGCCTCCTCCCGGGCCAGCGCGAGGTAGAGGCGCTGGTTGCCGATGAAGTCGAACTGCATCGACAGCTCGTCCGCGTCCTCTCCGCCGAAGAAGCCGAGCTGCTCCTCGCGGGTCACGTTGACCTCGCCCAGCAGCATCGCCTCGCCGGAGCGCCGCGAGACGAAGCGGCGCAGCAGGCGCAGCCACTCGTGCTCGTCGCGGGCGCCGGGCTCGATCAGGTACGGCACCGCGTCGACCCGGAAGCCGTCGACGCTCAGCTGCAGCCAGAACCCGATGAGCTTCGCGATCTCGTCGCGCACGGCCGGGTTCTCGGTGTTGAGATCGGGCTGGTGCCGGTAGAAGTGGTGCAGGTAGTACTGGCCCGCCTTCTCGTCGCGGAACCAGACGCCGTCCTCCGCGTCCGGGAACACGTTCGCGGGCTGATCGGCGGGCGGCTCGTCTCGCCAGACGTAGTAGTCGCGGTACGGGCTGTCGGGGGAGGAGCGGGCGGCCTGGAACCAGGGGTGCTGGTCCGAGGTGTGGTTGACGACGAGGTCGACGATCACGCGCATCCCGCGGTCGTGGGCGGTCCGGATCACCTCGACGACGTCGCCGTGGTGCCCGAAGCGCTCGTCCACTCCGTAGAAGTCGCTGATGTCGTAGCCGTTGTCGCGGCCGGGTGACCGGTAGAACGGCGCGAGCCAGAGGCAGCTGACGCCGAGCTCGGCCAGATAGTCGATCCGGTGGACGAGGCCCTCGAGGTCGCCGACGCCGTCGTCGTCCCAGTCCATGAACGTCTTCACGTCGAGGTTGTAGAAGACGGCGGTGCGCCACCACAGGTCGCTCGTGTCGGTGACCCTCATGCGCGGGGCTCCGGGCGGGAGGAGGCGGAGGGTGCGGACGAACAACTCGGGGCAGTGCGCGAGCGGGTCCTGGGCGTCGAGCGGATGCATGCCCTCACCCTAGGTCGCGGGTGCCGGGCGCGACGCGC
>NZ_PSUC01000098.1:0-14360 GCF_002931635.1 Rathayibacter sp. AY2B7
GGCAAGAAGGACCTGACCTTCTCCACCTGGCTCGCCCACAAGGGCGGCACCGGCAACGTCGCCGCCGCGTTCGTCGGAGCGCCCGTCGCCTCCGGCGCCTCGTTCTCCTCCGGCTACTGGCTGCTCAACCCGAGCAACCTCTCCGGCTACACCAAGTCGGTCGTCACCAACTCGGTCAACGCGGGCGCTCCCTACAACACCGAGGTCGGCGCCGGAGCGACGGGTGCCCCGACCGTCGGCGCGCGCACCCCCTCGGGCCTCTCGCTCTACACGACCGTCGTCGACGGCTCGACCGGCAAGCTCACCGTGTACGTCAACGGCGCGCAGATCTCGCAGAGCACGATCGCCCGCGACGTCTCCTCGTTCGGCCCGTCGCTCGTCGCGTACATCGCGCGCTCGACCTACAACGACCCGGGCTGGAACGGCGAGATGGACGACTTCGCCGTCTACGACAGCGCCCTCAGCAGCAGCTCCGTGCAGGCGCTCTACTCCTCGCAGGCCCTCGACCGCGCCGTCGCGTCGGTCACGGTGCCCACGGAGGCGACCGCCGGCTTCACGGTGCCCACCACCGCCAGCGGCGTCGGCATCACCTGGACGTCGAACAGCGCGGCCGTCGCGATCACCGGCGGCACCGCGACCGTCACGCGCCCCGCCGCGGGACAGCCTGACGCCACCGCCACCCTCACCGCCACCTACAGGGTCGGCACCGAGACCCGCTCGGTCGACTACACGGTGCGCGTCGCCGCGCAACTGGACGACGCGACGAAGGTCCAGCGCGACCTCGCCGCGATCGCCATCCCGAACGTCGGCGACATCCGGACGAACGTCTCGGTGCCCACCACCGGCACGCTCGGCTCGAGCATCGCCTGGAGCGTCGTCAGCCCGAGCGGAGCGACCGTCCGCGACGGCAGCGCCGCCGGCACCCGCACCATCGACGTCGACCGCCCCGCGACCGGGAGCCCCGCGATCGACGTGGTCGTCCGCGCGACCGCGACCAGCGGATCCACCACCCGGACCCGCGACTTCACCCTCCGGGTGCAGCCGCTCCCCGCCGGCACCGACGACACCGAGGCGTACGTCTGGGCGTTCTTCACCGGAGAGGGCGACGGCGCCGAGCGCATCAGCCTCGCCGCCTCGAAGGGCAACGACGCGCTGAGCTGGAACACGCTGAACGGCGGCAAGCCGGTCTTCACCTCGAACCTGGGGACGATGGGCCTGCGCGACCCGTTCATCATCCGCTCGCACGAGGGCGACAAGTTCTTCATGCTCGCCACCGACCTGAAGATCGACGGGCTCCCCGGCGGCTTCGACACCGCGCAGAAGTCGGGCTCGAAGTACATCGAGGTCTGGGAGTCGACCGACCTGGTGAACTGGTCCGCCCAGCGCCACGTCAAGGTCTCCACCGACTTCGCCGGCAACACCTGGGCCCCCGAGGCGTACTGGGACGACGAGCTCCAGACCTACGTCGTGTTCTGGGCCTCGAACATGTACCCGACCACGAACACGGCCGACCGCGCCTCCGTCACCTACAACCAGATGATGTACGCGACGACCGAGGACTTCACCTCCTTCTCGGAGGCGAAGCCGTGGATCGACGTCAAGCGCGGCGCCGGCAAGGGCACCATCGACTCGACGGTCGCCAAGGACGGCGACACCTACTACCGCTTCACCAAGGACGAGGCGTCGATGACCCTCCGCGAGGAGAAGAGCACCGACCTGCTGGCCACCGTCTCGGGCTCGCTGCCCGGCACCGGCGGACCGGCGGACGAGTGGTCGCTGGTCAAGGAGAAGGTGGCCTCGGGCCTGCCCAACGGCGAGCCCGGGAAGACCTTCACCAGCGGCGAGGGCCCCAACGTCTTCCCCGCCAACGAGGGCGACGTGAACGGCCTCGACTGGTTCCTCTTCATCGACCAGCCGAACTACCACGACGGGCCGAACCACTACATCCCGTTCGGCACCGACGACCTCGCGAACGGCGACTCCTGGCAGCCGCTCGGAGCGAAGCTCCGCACGGGCCTGCCGCAGAACGCCGACGGCGGCAAGCCGCGCCACGGCACGGTCATCCCGGTGACGCGCTCCGAGTACCAGAAGGTGCTCGAGGGCTACGCCCCCGGCCTGGCCGTCGCCTCGGTCGCCCCGCTGACCGCGACGACCACGGCCGGCACCGCGCCGGTCCTGCCCCGCGCCACGATCACGACCGCCGCCGGCACCACCAGCACGGTCGACGTGGCCTGGGACGCCGTCGCGCCCGCCGCCTACGCCACGGCCGGGACCTTCACGGTCTCGGGCGTCGCGCAGGACGCGTCTCGCATGCCGGTGCAGGTCACGGTCACCGTGCAGTCCTCGCTGAAGGTGAGCGCGACCGCCACGTCGCGCTGCGTCGCCGGCAAGGTCGTGCTGACGGTCGTCGGCAAGAACGGCGACACGGTGCCGATGGACGTCTCGATCAGCACCCCGGAGGGCGTGAAGACGATCGCCGGCGTGAAGTCGGGCGCCTCCGGCTCCGCCGCGTTCACCGTGCGCTCGACGCAGCTCGCCGCGGGCGAGGCGACGGTCACCGGCACGGCCACGGTCGGCGGCAAGACCGTCACGGCCACGGCCACCGCGCCGTACAGCGCGCGCAGCTGCGGCTGACGCACGGCACTCCCCGGGAGCCCGTCGCACCTCACCGGTGCGGCGGGCTCCCGTCGTCGTGCGGGGAGCCGGGACACCGCCCTGACGCCGAGACGCCGCCGCCTCGGCCGCGCTTCGACGGACGGCGCGGCGCCTCGTCACGCGGGCGGGCCCGGGACGGCCCGCCCGGCGTCATCCGGCGACGGCTGCCGGTCCGGCTTCGAGCAGGTCGCGGACGCTGCGCGGCTCGCGTCCGAGGAGGCGCCCGAGCTCGGGGCCGGTGCCCGCGAAGAAGCCGTGCTCGGCCGCCTGGTGCATCCCGAGGGTGAAGCGCACGAGGAACTCGGGCTGACCCGCCGCGACGCGCGCGGCGACCCACTCGTCGTCGCCGAGGACGCGCAGCTCGACGGGCCGCCCGCCGACCTCGGCCGCGATCCCGGCGATCTCCTCGAACGTCGGAGCCTCCGTCGCGGTCAGCGTGATCGGCCCGTCGTGCGGGCTCCCCGAGAGGAGGAGCCGGGCGGCCGCCTCCGATTCGTCCTCGCGGGCCGTCCACGAGACGCGGCCGTCGGAGGGGACCTCGATCACTCCGGTATCCCGCCACGGTCCGAGGAACAGGCCCAGGCTGTGCGCGTAGAAGCCGTTGCGGAGCGACGTCCAGGCGCGTCCGGACTCGGCGAGCAGGCGCTCGGTCGCCGCGTGGTCCCGGCCCGGGCCGAAGGGGGTGTCGGCGGCGGCGCCCTGGTGGCTCGTGTAGAGGACCCGTCCGACTCCGGCCGCGACGGCCGCCTCGACGGCGGTGCGGTGCAGGGCGACGGCGTCGGCCCGCGGATCGCTCGAGGAGACGAGGAGCAGCTGATCCGCTCCATCGAAGGCGGCCGGGAGGGAGGCGGGGTCGGCGTAGTCGCCGACGCGCACCTCCACTCCGCGCTCCGCGAAGCGGGCGGCCTTCGAGGCGTCGCGGGCGACGACGGCGATCCCGGAGGCGGGGACGGAGTCGAGGAGGTGGTCGACGGTGGCGCCGTTCAGAGCGCCGGTGGCACCGGTCACGATGATCATGGGGAGAGCCTTCCGATGAGGGGTATCAGCGATACCACGAGGAAGATAACCACGGAATTCCGCCGATAGCAACCGTGCGCTACCGTCGATACGTGACCAGCCCCACTCCTCCGACCGACACGCGCCTGCGCATCGTCGAGGCGGCCGCCGGCCTCCTCCGCGACGAGGGCCCCGCCGCCGTCACCACGCGAGCGGTCGCCCAGGCGGCCGGGCTGCAGGCCCCGGCGATCTACCGCCTCTTCGGCGACAAGGACGGCCTGCTCGAGGCGGTCGCGGAGCACGTGCTGGCCACCTGGGTCGACTCCAAGGCGCGGACGGTCGAAGCGGCCGTCGCCGGAGGCGTCGACCCGGTCGAGGACCTGCGCGCGGGCTGGGCCGCGCAGGTGGAGTTCGGCCTGGCCAACCCCGCGCTCTTCCGCCTCCTCAGCGATCCGGGCCGCGCCTCCGGATCGCCGGCCGCCCTCTCCGGGCGGCGGGTCCTCGCCGCCCGCGTGCAGCGCGTGGCCGCCGAGGGCCGCCTCCGAGTGCCGGAGGAGCGCGCCGTCGGCCTCATCCAGGCGGCGGGCACCGGCGTGGTCACCACCCTGCTCTCCACCCCCGCCGCCGACCGCGACCCCGGTCTCGCCGACGCCGCGCTCGACAGCGTGCTCGCGGGGATCCTCGCCGACCCGCCCTCCCCCGGCGACGGCGGGCGGCTCACCGCCCTCGTCGGCGTCCGCGCCCTCGCACCGGAGCTCGCCGGCCTCACGCCCGCGGAGCGCCTGCTGCTCGCGGACTGGCTCGACCGCGCCCTCGCGGCGGCCGCGCAGGAGTGACGGGCACGCAGGAGTGAGGGGCAGGCAGGAGTGACGGGCGCGCTTCCACCACAGGAGTGACGAGCCCCGTCCCGCCGCGGGGACGACTGCGCCTCCGTCCCGCAGAGGCGCGGGCTTCGCGGCTAGGCGCGCCTGCCGTCGGGCGGGAGGATCGACGCCTGGATGAGCGGCACGGGGAAGTGCGACGCCCGCAGCGGGTCGAGCAGGCTGTCGGTGATCCCCGCGGTGAAGTCCTCCGTGCCGAAGACCTTGAACAGGGCCTCCCGCCCGAACTTCGAGCTGTCGGCGACGAAGAACGCCTCGCGCGCGGACGCCATCATCAGCCGCTTGAGCTCGAGCTCGTAGCTGGTGGTGCTGTAGATGCCGTCGTCGCCCACGGTGTCGGCGCCGAAGATCGCGACGTCCACCCGCAGGTTCGAGAGCTGCTGCACCGAGGTCGGCCCCCACATCGAGAAGGCGTTCGGCAGGAGCTCGCCCCCGATGAAGACGAGGTGGATCGTCTGCTTGCGGGCGACGGCGAGGGCGACCCGCAGGTCGCCGGTCACGACGGTGAGGCGCTGGTTCTCGAGGTGCCGCGCGACCTCGAGCGTCGTGGTGCCCCCGTCGAGGAGGATCGTCTGCCCCTCGAGGACGCGCTCGGCCATCGCCCGCCCGATCGCCGCCTTCTCGCTGCGGTGCAGCTCCTCCTTGAAGTGGTGCGGAGTCTCGGACTGCTTCACCGGGATCGCACCTCCGTGCGTGCGCTTGACCAGGTCCATCGCCTCGAGCCGCTCGAGGTCGCGACGGATGGTCGACGGAGTGACGTCGAACCGCTCCGCGAGGTCTCGCACCGACTGGAAGCCGCCGTCCTGGAGGGCGTCGACGATCTCTGCTTGACGGGACATCCCACACCTCGATCCTGGTCTCGCCTCCGTCGAGGCTACGGGGCGGAGCGGGGAGGAGGCGCAGACGGCGCGCGGAAACGCGCAGATTGCGCGCATGCGCGGGCGGCTGCGCGTCCCGATCGCCGGGTGCGCGGCGGATCTGCGCGGTCGAACGCACCGTCTGCGCCCGCGATGCGCGATTCGCGCGCTTCCCACGTCCCATGCGCGAAAGAGTGCAGCCATCTGCGCGTTATCGCTTGACGGAGTGCTCGATCAGCGATTAGCGTCGGGCTCCTGCGACGGATTCCGACACAGCAGCGTCAGAACACCGCACCGGATGAGGGCCGAACGGCCGCCATCCTCTCGTTCACGAAGGAGTCAACGAATGGACCGCTCTCGACTTTTCCGAGGCATGACGCTCGCAGCGGGCGCCGCAATCCTCCTCACCGGATGCACGACCGTCGGCGCCGGCTCCGACACCGCCGCCGGCAGCGGAGGCTCGGCCGCCCCGGGCGAGATGGTCATGGTGACCGTCGTCAAGGCGCAGACCATCCCGTGGTTCCAGCGCATGGCCGTCGGCGTGCAGGACTTCGCCGACGAGACCGGGATCGACGCCCGCCAGGAGGGCGCCGACGACGTCAGCCCCGAGAAGCAGACCGCGATCGTGCAGGACCTGATCGCGCAGCGCCCGACGGCCATCACGGTCGTCCCAAACTCGCCCGAGTCGCTCAGCAACGTGCTCGCCCAGGCCCGCCAGCAGGGCATCATCGTCGTCTCGCACGAGGCGTCCGGCATCGAGAACGTCGACGTCGACATCGAGGCCTTCGACAACGCGTCCTACGGCTCCGAGATCATGGACAACCTCTCGGAGTGCATGGGCGGCGAGGGGAAGTACGTCCAGTTCGTCGGCGGCCTGACCGCGAAGACGCACATGGAGTGGGTCGAGGCGGCGTACGAGACGCAGCAGGCCGACTCCCCCGGCATGACCCGCGTCGAGACCCCCATCGAGAGCACCGACAACCAGGAGACCGCGTACGAGCGCGCGAAGGAGATCCTCGCGAAGTACCCCGACATCGCGGGCTTCCAGGGCTCCGCCGGCAACGACGTCCCCGGCATCGCGCGCGCGGTGCAGGAGGCGGGCCTCCAGGACCAGGTGTGCGTGATGGGCACCTCGATCCCGTCGGTGGCCAACCAGTACCTGGCCGACGGCTCCATCGACAAGATCTTCTTCTGGGACCCGGCCCTCGCCGGTGAGGCCCAGCTGTCGATCGCGAAGATCCTCGCCGACGGCGGCGAGATCACCGAGGGCACCGACCTCGGCGTCGAGGGCTACGACTCGCTCAAGAAGCTCGACGGGTTCGACAACGTCTTCGTCGGGAACGCGTCCGTCGCGGCCGACGCGGAGACCGCCGCGCAGTACGACTTCTGATCCCCCTCCACCCCCGCTCCGGGGCGCGCCGCCCGCGCGCCCCGGAGCACCCTCAGGAAGGTCGACGATGACCGACGCTCCCCCCGGCACCATTGCCCCGATCCTCAGCGCCCGCGGCATCACCAAGCGATTCGGCGGCGTCACCGCCCTCGACGGCGTCTCGCTCGACCTGATCCCCGGCGAGGTGCACTGCCTCGCCGGCGAGAACGGCTGCGGCAAGTCCACCCTGATCAAGATCATCTCCGGGGCCGAGCGCCCCGATGCGGGCGAGATCTCCATCGACGGGGACACCCGCTCCCGGATGGACACCACGTCCGCGATCACGAGCGGGATCCAGGTCATCTATCAGGACTTCTCGCTCTTCCCCAACCTCACGGTCGCCGAGAACATCGTGCTGACCTCGGCCGTCGCGGCGAAGCACCGCCTCTACCGCGCCGGCACCGCGCGCCCCCGGGCGAAGGCCATCGTCGACGAGCTGCAGCTCGACCTGGACCTCGACGCCGACGTCGCCGACCTCTCGGTCGCCGACAAGCAGCTCACGGCGATCTGCCGCGCCCTCGTCAACGACGCGCGCGTCATCATCATGGACGAGCCCACCACCGCGCTGACGCACACCGAGGTGGCGCGGCTGTTCACGATCGTGGAGCGGCTGCGCAGCCGCGGCGTCGCGCTCGCGTTCGTCTCGCACAAGCTCGAGGAGGTCCTCGAGATCTCGCAGCGGGTGACGATCATGCGCTCCGGCCGCGTGGTCACCAGCGGCCCCGTCGCCGACTTCGACCGCCGCTCCATCGCCGAGCACATGACCGGCCGCGAGCTCGACGAGTCGCGGATCGTGAGCACGCTCGACGAGTCGGCGCCCCCGATGCTCGAGGTCGTCGGCCTCTCCCGCCCCGGCGCCTTCCACGACGTCTCGTTCTCGGTGCGCCCGGGCGAGATCCTCGGCATCACCGGGCTCCTGGGCTCGGGCCGCACCGAGATCGCGGAGGCCGTCTTCGGCTCCCAGCCCGCCGCCTCCGGGATCATCGCCGTGGACGGAGCGCCCACCGCGGTGCGCAGCATCCGCGACGCCGTCCGCGCCGGGATCGGCTACGTGCCGGAGGACCGCCTCTCGCAGGGCCTCTTCCTGGAGAAGCCGATCGCGGACAACATCATCGCGGGCTCCCTCGACGCGCACCGCACGCCGTGGCGCTCGCTCGACAAGCGGCGGATCCGCGCGACCATCGACCGGCTCTTCGCCGAGCTGTCCATCAAGGCCCCGAACCCCCAGGCGCCCGTCCGCTCCCTCTCGGGAGGGAACGCGCAGCGCGTGGTGATCGCGAAGTGGCTGGCGACCGACCCGAAGGTGCTGATCCTCAACGGACCCACGGTCGGAGTCGACGTCGGCTCCAAGTCGCAGATCCTCGAGCTGCTGCGGCGCGAGGCCGCCCGCGGGATGGCCGTCGTCGTGATCTCGGACGACGCCCCCGAGCTGGTCGCCTGCTGCCACCGCGTGCTGGTGGTCGCCCGCGGCCGCATCGCCCACGAGCTCCGCGGCGACGAGATCACCGCCGAGAACCTCCAGAACAGAATGGCGGTCTGACGTGTCCACGCTCCGATCCCTCCGAGGCGCGAACAACGAGGGCGTCCTCGCCCTGGTCCTGGTCGCCCTCGTGATCGTCATGACGGCCGTGAACCCGGTCTTCTTCAGCGCGACGACGGGTCTGTCGATCCTCCGCAGCGCCACCGTGCCGCTGATCTTCGCGCTCGCGGTCCTGATCGTCATCGTCTCCGGAGGCATCGACGTCTCGTTCGCGGCCGTCGCGATCTTCTCGGCCTACACGGCGGTCAGCGTCACCATCGCCACCGGGCAGGACCTCCCCGCGCTCGCGATCATCGCGATGGCCGTGGTGATCGGGGCGGTGCTCGGCCTGGTCAACGGCTTCGTGATCGCGCGGTTCCGGCTTCCCACGCTGATCGTCACGCTCGGCACGCAGGGCGTGTTCGTCGGGGTGATGTACACCTTCGTCGGCGCCCAGTACTACGCGCAGCTGCCCCCGTCGCTCGCGGCGCTCTCCTCGGTCAACGTCGTCGACGTGGCGACCTCGGGCGGCCGCGCGGCCCTCCACCTGATGACGCTGCTCGCCGTCGTGCTCGCGGTCGTGGTCTGGCTGATGCTGACGCGCACGATGTTCGGACGCTCGCTCTACGCGATCGGCGGCGACATCGAGGCCGCCCGCCGGGCGGGCTTCCGCGTGGTCAGGACCCAGCTCTCGGTCTACGTCCTCGTCGGCGTCCTCGCCGCCCTGGCCGGGATCGCGCACATGGTCCTCGGCCGCAGCGCGAACCCGCAGGACCTGGTGGGCGACGAGCTCGACATCATCGCCGCGGTCGTCCTCGGCGGCGCGTCGATCTTCGGCGGCCGCGGATCGGTGCTCGGCACGGTGCTGGGCGTCGTCCTGATCCAGGTGATCAACAACAGCCTGCTGCTCGCCGGCGTCCCCAGCGCCTGGCTGCGCGCCGCGGTCGGAGTCCTGCTGATCGTCGGGGTCGGCGTGCAGGCGATCGCCGCGCGCCGCAAGGCGAAGCGGGTCCGGCCCGTCGACGACGACGTGAGCCACGAACGAGAGAGCGCGAGGGTCGCATCATGACCGACGGATCCCGGACCACCTCCGAGCACCCGGCTCGGCGCATGAACGACCGCCTCGACGCGTTCACCCGCGGTGTCGTCGGACGCGCCGCGGGCAACCGCGGGACGGGCCGCATGCTCATCGCGCTCGTCGTCGCGGTCGCGATCTTCGCGATCGCCAACCCCCGCGTGTTCCTCAGCCCGCTCAACCTGCAGAACATCGGCGTCGCGGCTCCTGAGATCGGCGTGATCGCCATCGCGATGATGCTCGCCATGCTCACGGGCGGCATCGACCTCTCCCTCGTGGCGATCGCCAACCTGTCGGCGGTGACGATGGCGACGATCTACTCCCAGGTCGCCGCCGCCGACCCCGCCGCCGCGGAGGCGATGACCGTGCCGATCGTCCTCGCGGGCCTGGTCGTCGGAGTCCTCTGCGGCGCCCTCAACGGATTCCTCGTGAGCGTCGTCGGGATCACCCCGATCCTGGCGACCCTCGGCACCATGCAGATCCTCAACGGCATCGCGGTGGTGTGGACCGGCGGGACCACGCTCTACGGAGCACCGTCGGCCCTGACGACCTTCGGCATGATGGCCGTCGGGCCCGTCCCGGTGCTGTTCCTCGTGCTGCTCGTGGTGGCCGTCGCGGTCGCCCTGCTGATCAACACGACCTCCCTCGGCCGCAAGGTGCAGCTGGAGGGAGCGAACCCCGAGGCCGCGCGCTTCTCGGGCATCCGCAGCGTCAGCGTCCTCTCGCGCAGCTACATGATCGGCGGGCTGCTCGCCGGCGGCGCCGGGGTGCTGTTCCTCGCCCGCAACCCCACCGCGTCCGCCGACTACGGCTCCTCGTACGTGCTGCTCGTCATCGTCATCGCGGTGCTGGGAGGGACGAACCCGTCGGGCGGCTTCGCCTCGGTCGCCGGAGTCGTGCTCGCCACTCTCACCCTCCAGGTCGTCTCGAGCGGATTCACCGCTCTGCGGCTGACCTCCTACGAGTACGCCATCGCCCAGGGCGTCCTCCTCATCGCCGTCATGGTCCTCGACTCCGTCACCGCGAACCGGCCGCGCCGGCAGCGGGCGACGGCCCCGACCCCTCCCGCACCCGCGCGGCCCACCGTGGACGCGTCCACCAGAACGGAGCACCAGTGAAGAAGATCATCAACGAGCCGAAGGACTTCGTCGACGAGTTCGTCGAGGGCATCCTGCTCGCCCACCCGACCCTGGTGAAGACGCCGGGCACCGACCTGCGGATCCTCGCCCGTGCCGACGCCCCCGTCGCGGGGAAGGTCGGGATCGTCACGGGCGGCGGCTCCGGCCACCTGCCGCTGTTCAAGGGCTACGTCGGCACGGGGCTGTGCGACGCGGTCGCCATCGGCAACGTGTTCTCCTCGCCGTCGTCCGCGCAGATCCTGGAGGCGACCAAAGCCGTCGACGGCGGCGCCGGCGTCCTCTACCTGTACGGCAACTACGGCGGCGACGTCTTCAACTTCGACCTCTCGGTCGACATGGCCGAGCTCGAGGGGATCCGCACGCTGACCGCCCTCGGACGCGACGACGTCGCGAGCCAGCCGAAGGAGCGGGCCGCGGACCGCCGCGGAGTCGCCGGGATCTTCTTCGCGTTCAAGGCGGCCGGCGCCGCCGCCGAGCGCGGGGACTCGCTCGACGAGGTCGCGGCCGTCGCCGAGGACGTCATCGAGCACACGGCGACCATGGGAGTGGGCCTCTCCCCGACGATCCTCCCGATGACGGCCAAGCCGAGCTTCGAGCTGGCCGAGGACGAGATGGAGATCGGGATCGGGATCCACGGCGAGCCCGGCATCCACCGCGGCGCACTCGAGTCGGCGGACAGCATCGCCGAGCACCTCACGGAGCGGCTCGTCGCCGACCTCGGCATCGGCGAGGGCGACCGCGTGGCCGTGCTCGTCAACGGCATGGGCGCCACTCCTCTCGAGGAGCTGTACCTGCTCTACCGGCGGGTCCACGGGCTCCTCGCCGAGCGAGGCGTCACCGTCGCGAAGAACTACATCGGCGAGTACGCGACCAGCCTCGAGATGGCCGGAGCGTCGATCTCGCTCCTCGCCCTCGACGACGCGCGTCTCGAGCTGCTGAACGCCCCCGCCCAGTCCCCCTTCTTCCGAGAGGTCTGATCACGATGAACGGAACCGAACTCAGCTCCGCGATCGCGAAGTGCCTGGTCGTCTTCCCCGAGCACGCCGACGAGCTCGGCGACCTGGACCAGGCGCTCGGCGACGGCGACCTGGGCATCACGGTGTCGCTCGGCGCCAAGGCCGCCCGCGAGGCGCTCGCGCTGCTCGCGGACACGGCGACGCCGACCGAGGTCGTGCTCGCCTGCGCCAAGGCCTTCGCCAACGCGAACCCGTCGACGATGGCCGCGCTCGTCGCGGGCGCGCTGCTCGCCGGCTCCCGGGTCTGGGGCGACGCCGCCACCATCGGCTCCGACGACGTCAGCGCCTTCGCGCTCGCGGCCGCCGAGTCGATCAGCCAGCGGGGCAAGTCGCAGGTGGGCGACAAGACGATCCTCGACGCGATGTTCCCCGCGGCCGAGGCGCTGCGCACGTCGGAGCCCGGCCCCGCCGCCCTCGACGCGGCGATCGCGGCCGCCGAGCAGGGCGTGATCAGCTCGAAGGAGCTGCAGTCCCGCCGCGGCCGTGCGTCGTGGCTGCAGGACCGCAGCATCGGCCTGCAGGACCCCGGAGCCACCGCCTACCTGCGGTTCCTCCAGTCCTGGAAGGCCGCCAATTCCGACCAGGGGGCGGAGCTCCCCGCGGAGACGACCTCCGACACAGAGATGAAGGTGCACTGAGATGGCGAGAATCGGATTCCTCGGACTGGGGACCATGGGACGCGGGATGGCGGACAACCTCGTGAAGGCGGGGCACGACGTCACCGTCTGGAACCGCAGCGCGGTCCCCGAGGTCGCGGGAGCGGCGACGGCCGAGTCCGTCGCCGACGCGGCGGAGGGCGCGGACTTCGTCCTCTCCTGCTTCGCCGACGACACGGCCGTGCGCGAGGTCGTGCTCGCCGAGGGCGGGCTCGCCGGCCTCGTCGATCCGTCGACGATCGTCGTCGACCTGTCCACGATCAGCCCCGAGGCCAGCGACGAGGAGCGCGCGGCGTTCGACGCCCGCGGCGTCCGCTTCCTGGACGCCCCGGTGTTCGGCTCGAAGGGCGAGGCCGCGGCGGGCGGGCTCTGGGTCGTCGTCGGAGGTGACGCCGAGGTCTTCGCCGAGGCGCGGCCCGTGCTCGAGGCGATCAGCGAGACCGTCCACCACATCGGCCCCGGCGGCTCCGGTGCGCGGATGAAGCTGGTCGGCAACCTGATCGTCGCGTCGCAGCTGCTGGCGCTCGGCCAGGCGCTCACCCTCGCCGAGAAGGGCGGGCTCGACCTGCACAAGGTGCTGGAAGTGCTCGCCGTCACCGACTTCAAGTCGCCGATCTTCGACGGCGTCGGTCCCTCCGTCCTCGCCGGCGACTACTCGCCGTCCTTCGCCCTCGCGCTGATGCAGAAGGACGCGGGGCTGATCCAGGCCTACGCGGACAGCGTCGGCGCGCCCGTCCCCGGCGTCGCGACGGCCCGCCACTACATCGACGAGGCGATGGCCGCCGGCTTCGGCGGGGAGAACGCCTCGGCGCTGATCAAGGCGATCGCCGCGGAGGCCGGCGTCGACCTGACCCGGCGCTGACCCTCCGCCCCGGGGTGCCCCTGCCCGGCCGTGACGGCCGCCGCAGGGGCTCCCCCGGCACCCTCCCCGTCCCGGCCGCGCCGCGTGCTTCACTGGAGGGATGACCACGCGTGACGACCACATCGCCGACTTCGCCGAGTTCCTGACCGCCTCCCCCTCTTCGTACCACGCGGCCGCCGAGGCGGCACGGCGCCTCGAGGGAGCCGGATTCACGGGGCTGGACGAGACGCAGGCGTGGCCCGCGGGGCCCGGCCGGTACTACGTCGTCCGCGACGGCGCGATCATCGCCTGGCACCTGCCCGAGGGCTCCGGGGCGACCACGCCCTTCCGCATCCTGGGCGCCCACACCGACTCCCCCGGCTTCATGCTCAAGCCCCGGCCGACGATCGGCTCGAAGGGCTGGCTGCAGGCCGGCGTCGAGATCTACGGCGGCCCGCTGCTCAACTCCTGGCTCGACCGCGAGCTCGAGCTGGCCGGGCGCGTGGTCACCCGCAACGGCTCGACGCGCCTGCTCCGGACCGGCCCGCTGCTGCGCATACCGCAGCTCGCGATCCACCTCGACCGCACGGCGAACGAGGGCCTCACCCTCGACCGCCAGAAGCACACCGTCCCCGTGTTCGGCATCGGCGACGCCTCCGAGGTCGACCTGCTCCAGCTGCTCGCCGCGCACGCCGGGCTCGACGACGCCTCCGACATCGCGGGCTACGACCTGCTCACCGCCGACACGCAGGCGCCGCGCCGCTTCGGCCTCGACGAGATGCTCCTCGCCGCCGGGCGGATGGACGACCTCAGCTCCGTGCACGCCGGCCTCGTCGCGCTCCTCGCGGCGAGCGCCGATCCCGCGGCGCCGCCCGCGCACATCAGCGTGCTCGCCGCCTTCGACCACGAGGAGCTCGGCTCGGCGAGCCGGTCCGGAGCGAGCGGGCCGTTCCTCGAGGACGTCCTCTCGCGCATCGGCACGGCCCTCGGCGCCGGCGTCGACGAGCGCGCCCGGGCGATCGCCGCCTCCTGGTGCCTCTCGGCCGACGCGGGCCACTCCGTGCACCCCAACTACTCCGAGAAGCACGACCCGGCGAACCAGCCGGTCGCCGGGAAGGGGCCGCTGCTCAAGATCAACGCGACTCAGCGCTACGCGACGGATGCGCGCGGTGCGGCGCTGTGGGCGGGCGTCTGCGAGCGCGCCGAGTGCATCGAGAGCAGCGGCACTCCCACGTCGACCGTGGAGATGCCGAGCCGGGTCGCGGTCAGCGGGCCGATCGTGGATCCGCACGGCAC
>NZ_PSUC01000099.1:0-14146 GCF_002931635.1 Rathayibacter sp. AY2B7
CTGAGCTGGACGCTCGAGCCCGGGCGCGAGCACCTCGTCGTGGCGCCGAGCCTCACCGACATCGGCGGTCCGCGCATCCACACCCGCCCCGTCGCGGGCCTTCCGCTGATCCACGTCGAGACCCCGCGCTTCGACGGCCGCCAGCGGTTCGCCAAGCGGCTCTTCGACATCCTCGCGTCGACCATGCTGATCATCCTCAGCGCGCCGGTGCTCGTCGTCGTCGCCGTGCTGGTCAAGGTCACCAGCCCCGGGCCCGTGCTCTTCCGGCAGGAGCGCATCGGCCTGAACGGCGCGACCTTCGAGATGCTGAAGTTCCGCTCCATGGTCGTCGACGCGGAGGCGCGACTGGCGGCTCTCGCGTCGCAGCAGCGTGCGGAGGGGAACTCGATCCTCTTCAAGATGGCGAAGGACCCGCGCGTCACCCGGGTGGGCGCGATCCTCCGGCGCTTCAGCCTCGACGAGCTGCCCCAGTTCCTGAACGTCTTCCGCGGCGACATGTCCCTGATCGGCCCCCGCCCGCCGCTGGCCCGCGAGGTCGAGCAGTACGAGGAGCACGTGCACCGCCGCTTCCTGATGAAGCCGGGCATCACCGGGCTCTGGCAGGTCAGCGGACGCTCGAACCTCTCGTGGGAGGACACCGTCCGCCTCGACCTGTACTACGTCGAGAACTGGTCGATGACCGGCGACATCGTCATCCTCTTCAAGACCGCGCGCGCCGTCCTCGCCCGCGACGGGGCGTACTGATCGCCGGGGGGAGGGGCGCCCAGCCCCGCACCCTGTCCGTCTCGGTCCTCGAGACCCCGTTCCGCGTGGTCTTCGGACGCGGCGTCGGCGACGAGGACGCGGCGCGGATCGCCGACAGCTGGGCCGCCTGCGCGTCCGAGCCCGACGCGGGAGCACGCGACGTCCTCGCCGAGGTGGGGCACGATCCCTCCGTCCCGGTCGACGGCTCGCCCCGGGTCTCGAGCGCCACGCTCGCGCAGCTCGAGGAGTCCCTGACCTCGACCCTGACCCTCGAGGCGATCGGCGCCCGGCGCGCCGACCTGCTGATGCTCCACGCCTGCGGGATCTCCGACGAGTCCGGCCGCGTGCTGGCCTTCGTCGCCGCCTCCGGGACCGGCAAGACCACCATCGCGCGGACGCTCGGGTCCCGGTTCGGCTACGTCACCGACGAGACGGTCGGCGTGACCCCGGAGGGGCGCGTCCTGCCCTATCCCAAGCCGCTGTCGGTGAAGCCGCTGACCGGATCGGCGCCGAAGGCGCAGCTGGCCCCCGGGTCGCTCGCCCTCCGACCGGTCCCGGAGGCGCCCCTGCGTCTGGCGGGCGTCCTCCTGCTCGAGCGCCGCGACGGCGTCGGGACGCCCTTCCTCGAGCACGTCGACCCGGTCGACGCGATCGAGGATCTGGTGCCGCAGACCTCGTACCTCTCGGCCCGACCGCGGCCGATCGCCGATCTCGTCCGCACCCTCTCGGCGCTGGGCGGCGTCCGGCGACTGGTCTACTCCGAGGCCGCGAGCGTGGTGCACCTGGTCGAGGAGGTCTTCGCGTCCCTCGGCGCCGAGGCCTCGTCCGCCTGGTCCAAGGTGGTCTCCGTGCAGCTCGACGCTGTGGGCGAGGCCCTGCCCGGCACCGTCCTGCGCACCCCTGCGGACGACGCGGTGGAGCTCGCCGACGGCCAGCTGCTCGTGTTCTGCGGCGGCACCCTCGTGCGCCTGTCCGGCATCGGCCCGACGATCTGGCGCCACGCCGGCCGGGGCTCCGACCTGCCCGGTCTCGTCGCCGCGGTGCTCGCGGAGGCGGGCCCGCCGCCCGCCGGCGTCGATGCGGAGGCGGTCGTCGAGTCGGCCCTGGTCGAGCTCGAGGGCCTCGGAGTGATCACGAGAGGGACTCCGCCGCAGCCCACCCCCGACGGGTGGCACGGTTGACGCGCCTGGCGCCGAGGGCGCGGAAGCGCTGTGTCAGAATTCGGAAGAACCCGTCTCCGGCGCCCGCCGCGTGATCCGTACCAGCGAAGGAAATCTGACTCTGTGGAACTTCGAGACGTCCTCCGGCTGCTGCGCGACCACTGGATCCCGATCGTCGCGGCGATCCTCCTCGGCACTCTCGTCGCCTTCGGCTGGTCGCTGACGCAGAAGCCGCGGTACGTCGCCGACTCGCAGGGCCTCGTCTCCGTCGCCACCACCGGTGCCGACGACAGCCAGGCGATCTACACGCAGCAGATCGCGCAGTCCGTCGCCAAGTCGAGCCTCGCCACCTACGTCCCGATCGCCACCTCGCGCGACGTGGCGCAGATCGCGATCGACAGCCTCGGCCTCGACGTCTCGCCCGCCACGCTGATCTCGGCGATCGCGGTGCAGGCCGACACGGTCGCCCCGGTGATGAAGGTCAGCGCCACCGCCTCCACCCCCGAGGGCGCGCAGAAGCTCGCCGACGCCTGGGTCGCGGCCATCGCCACCAAGGTGCAGCAGGTCAACCAGGAGACGGGCGTCGGCGACACGGTCTCCCTCACCGTCCTGCAGACCGCGGCACTCCCGTCCTCGCCGGCGTTCCCGAACCTGCGCCTCGTCCTCGCGGTCGGCGCGCTCGCGGGCCTCGTCCTCGGCCTCGTCTACGCGTTCGTCCGCAACACGCTGGACCGGCGCATCCGCACCGCCGAGATGGTCGAGCGCCTGTTCGACCTCCCCGTGGTCGGCACCCTCCCCGTCGACAAGCGCCTCAGCGAGACCAACCGCATCGTCCCCGAGGCCGACACGACCGACTACATCAAGGCCGACGGCAAGCACGCACTCGCCGAGGCGCTGCGCGAGCTCCGCACGAACCTTCAGTTCATGAACATCGACAGCCCGCCGCGCATCATCGTCGTGACGAGCCCGCTGCCCTCGGACGGCAAGTCGACGGTGACCGCGAACCTCGCGGTGACGCTCGCCGCCTCCGGCCAGCGGACCGTCGTCGTCGACGGCGACCTCCGCAAGCCGACGGTCGCCAAGTCGTTCGGCCTCGTTCCCGGCGTCGGCCTGACCGACCTGCTGATCGGCAAGGCGGAGCTGCAGGACGTCCTGCAGCCGTGGGGCCCGTCCGGCAACCTCTGGGTGCTCGGGGCCGGGTCGATCCCGCCGAACCCGTCCGAGCTGCTCGGCTCCAACGGCATGGACATCCTCCTGCACGAGATCGCCCGCGAGGCGATCGTGATCGTCGATGCGCCGCCGCTCCTGCCCGTCACGGACGGCGCCATCCTCACCGCCCGCACCGACGGAGCGCTCGTGGTCATCTCCGCGGGCAGGACGACGACCGACGAGCTCGGCAAGGCGATCCAGAACCTCGAGCGGGTCAGTGGCCACACCCTCGGCGTGATCCTCAACCGCGTGCCAGCGCGCGGCCAGGTCGGCCGGGGCTACGGCTACTACTACACGAGCTACTACGGCTCCGAGCGATCGGGCGCCCGCCCGGACACGGCCGTCGAGCCCGAGCCCGCGTCGACCTCGGCCTGAGCGCCCCGCGATGATCTTCCCGGGAGACGACTCCGCCCGCCCCGCCCGCCGGAGCTGGCGACCGGACGAACCGGTCGCCGCCTCCGCCGCCCCCGTCTTCACCGTGCTCTCGGTCTGCACCGGCAACATCTGCCGGTCGCCGATGGCGGAGCAGCTGCTGCGCGCCGCACTCGCCGACGCGACCTCACCCGCGGGAGGTCCGCTCTTCGCGTTCACGAGCGCCGGAGTGAGGACGCGCGACGGGCTGCCGATGGACCCGGTCTCGGCCCGCTTCTCGGCTCAGCACGGGGGAGACCCGGCCGCGCACACGAGCGCGGTGCTCGGCGACGCGATCGTCGGCGACGCCGACCTCCTGCTCACGATGACGCGCGACCACCTGGTCGACGCCTCCCGGCGCTTCCCGTCGCTCCTCCTCCGCGGCTTCACGCTGCTCGAGTTCGCCCGCGTGCTGCCGTTCGTCCTGCGGGAGGTGCCGCTGCCGACGGTCGAGGATCCCGCCGCGCGGCTCCGCGCCGTCGTGCGGCTCGCCGCCGCCCACCGCGGGCGCGCCCCGCGGGGCGAGGGCGGCGACGACATCGAGGACCCGATCGGCCGCAGCGAGGCCGTGCACGAGCGCGTGGCGGCGCAGATCGCGGCGGCTGTCGCCGACGTCTCCCGTGATCTGAGAGCATTGGCGCGGCGGTAGTCGCGCGTCCGCGGGCGCGCTGACGCCTCGCCGCATCGCATCGCTCCTCCTCACCGTCGCGACCGCGACACGAACCCGCCACGATTCGGAGAACCCCTGTGAAGCTTTCTGTCATCGGCTGCGGCTACCTCGGTGCCGTCCACGCTGCCGCCATGGCCGAGCTCGGCCACGACGTCATCGGCATCGACGTCGACCAGAAGAAGATCGACGCCCTGGCCGCCGGCACCGCGCCGTTCTTCGAGCCCGGCCTCCCGGAGCTGCTGTCCTCCGGCGTCGCCTCCGGGCGCCTGCGCTTCTCGACCGACATGGCCGACGCCGCCGGTGCGGCCGTGCACTTCGTCGCCGTCGGCACCCCGCAGAAGCCGGGCGAGAACGCCGCGGACATGACCTACGTCGACTCGGCGATCGACGGTCTCCTGCCCTACCTCGAGGCGGACTCCCTCGTCGTCGGCAAGTCGACCGTCCCCGTCGGCACCGCCGCCCGCCTGGCCGACCGCATCGCCTCCTCCGGTGCGACTCTCGCCTGGAACCCCGAGTTCCTCCGCGAGGGCTTCGCCGTGAAGGACACGATCAGCCCCGACCGCCTCGTCTACGGCGTGCCCGCAGGCGAGGCCGGAGCAGCGGCGAAGGCGACCCTCGACGAGGTCTACGCGACGGCGCTCGCGGCCGAGACCCCGCTCGTGGTCACCGACTACGCCACCGCCGAGCTGGTGAAGGTCTCGGCCAACGCCTTCCTCGCGACCAAGATCTCGTTCATCAACGCGATCGCCGAGATCGCGGAGGTCACCGGCGCGGACGTCACGCAGCTCGCCGACGCGATCGGCTACGACGTGCGGATCGGCCGCCGCTTCCTGAACGCGGGCATCGGCTTCGGAGGCGGCTGCCTCCCGAAGGACATCCGCGCCTTCTCGGCCCGCGCCGACGAGCTCGGCGTCGGCGAGTCCGTCGCCTTCCTCAAAGAGGTCGACGCGATCAACCTGCGTCGCCGTCAGCGCGTCGTCGACCTCGTCACCGAGGGCCTGGGCGGCTCCGTCGAGGGCCGCCGCATCGCGGTGCTCGGTCTGGCGTTCAAGCCGGAGTCGGACGACATCCGCGACTCGCCGTCGCTCGACGTCGCCGCTCGCCTGCACGACCTCGGTGCGACCGTGGTCGCGACCGACCCCGAGGCGATCGAGAACTCGCGCCGCCGCTACCCCGAGATCACCTACACGACCGACGTCGACGAGGCGCTGGCCGGTGCCGACGCCGTGGTCGTCGTGACGGAGTGGAAGCAGTTCCGCGCCCTCGACCCCGCGGCCACGGCGGCGAAGGTGGCCAACACCTTCCTCGTCGACGGTCGCAACTGCCTCGACCCCGCCGCCTGGCGTGCGGCCGGCTGGGAGTACCGCGGCCTCGGCCGCTGACGCGGCAGAGCCGTCGTCTCAGCGGACGCGGCTCGGCTGATCCGCCACGACGCCGGAGGTGCCGCGGAGGGGGATGTGCGCGAAGGCGTCGTCCCACTCCGCCGCCCTCCGGCGTCGTCGTGCGCGGACGACCATCCGGAGCAGGACGCCGGCGACCGCGCCGAGGAGGGCGCCGGAGGTGTTCATCACGACGTCGTCGACGGTGGCGAAGCGCGCCGAGAGGAAGAGCAGCTGGCCCGCCTCGATGAGCGAGCTCACGACGGCGCCGACGGCGACGGCGACCCACGCCCTCCGGAGCCGCAGGTTGAGGGCCAGGAGCAGCCCCAGGGGCACGAACAGGGCGATGTTGGCCGTCGACTCGATGAACGCGTAGTCGACCATCGGGAGGCCGTGCCGGGCGAACCAGGAGGTCACCCGGCCGAGATCTCCCCGCACTCCCGCATCGACGGGCGTCGGCCAGAAGGCGATCGCTGCGAGCGCGACCACGTAGGGCACGCCGATGGCGAGGGTGAGGCGGGTGAGCGACCGGGTCACGGTGCTCCTCTCGTCGGTCGTCGGGCGGAGGCGGCGACGACGGCGGAAGAACAGTCTCGCTCCCGGCTGCTGGGATCGGGCCGGGAGGCGCGGGGGAGTGGGCTGGAGGCACGCCCGTGCGCAGGACGCTCGGGACGCGGACGGGGGTGCTGGAGCCGGAGAGCGCAGGGCGGTGATCGGGCCGGCTCCGTCGACGACCCGGCGACGACCCGGCTCCGACCCGGGCGAGCATCCACCTGCGGGCGACCCCCGCCACAGCAGAATTCCGAGAACGCCCGGGGAACGACGAAGCCCGGCCGGATCATCGATCCTGGCCGGGCTTCTCACCGGTCGGGGTAGCGGGATTCGAACCCACGACCTCCTCGTCCCGAACGAGGCGCGCTACCAAGCTGCGCCACACCCCGGTGTGCTCATCACGGAGAACCGCTCACGAGCCTCGACAATAGTAGCCGATTTCCGGACCGCCGTCGGACACCCCTCGTCAGGCCGCCGGAGTGAGCGTGACGAGGGTCACCTCGGGTCGGCAGGCGAAGCGCACCGGGGCGTAGATCGAGGTGCCGACTCCGGCGGACACGTTGAGGTACGAGCTGCGCAGTCCGTTGTCCCACGTCGTCGAGCCGGCGACCTTGTCGCGCGGGATGTCGCAGTTGGTGACGAGGGCGCCGAAGCCCGGGACGCAGACCTGCCCGCCGTGCGTGTGCCCGGCGAGGATCACCTCGGCGCCGCGGGCGACGAAGTCGTCGAGGATGCGCTGATAGGGCGCGTGCGCCACGCCGATGCTGACGCCGGCCGGTCCGTCCTCCGCCCCGCGCAGCTCGTCCACGGCTCCGGCGACGAGGTCGATGCGGTCGAGGCCGATGTGCGGGTCGTCGACGCCGAAGAACTCGATGCGCGTCCCCTTCACCGTGATGCTCTCGGCGCGGTTGTTGAGGTCCACCCAGCCGAGCCCGTCCGAGAAGAAGCCGGTCAGCCCGTCGGTGTCGAGATCGGCCTCGTGCTGCTTGGGGTTCTTGGAGGGGCCGACGAAGTAGCGGAGCGGGTTCTTGATACGAGGGCCGAAGTAGTCGTTGGATCCGTTGACGAAGGCGCCGGGGATCCCGGCGAAGGGCTCCAGGGCCCGGCGGATGCCGAGCACGCCGTCGCGGTGGCCGAGGTTGTCGCCGGTGTCGACCACGACGTCGGGCGCCAGGGCGAGGAGCGAGCGGATCCACTCCTGCTTCTTCGTCTGCCACGGGGCCATGTGCAGGTCCGACACGTGCAGGACGCGGATCGGCTCGGAACCGGCGGGCAGCACCGGGAACGACGTGCGCCGGACGGTGAACAGCGTCCGCTCGACGCCGATGCCCCAGGCCGCGGTGACGGCTCCGGCCGCGGCGACGGTCGCGAGGGCGGTGGTGAGGGGGCGACGGGTGCGTCCGGTCATGGGTCCTTCTCTCGCACGTCGGCCGCGAGCGCGGCCGCGTTCATTCTGCCGGATGCTCCCTCGGGAGCAGCCGGGGGTGCGGGGGCTCAGCCCGCGCGGGGCGGGGCGCCCGGTCCGGCGCTGATCTGCAGGGTGATCTCCGCGCCCCGGGAGACGCGCGACCCGGCGGGCGGGTTCGTCTGCGCGACCGTCCCTGCCGGGCGGTCGGAGGGGACCGGAGAAGTGTCGACGCGGACCGTGAAGCCGACGGAGCGCAGGCGTGAGGCCGCCGCAGAGGGGCTCTGGCCGGTGACCTGGGGCACGGCCTCCTGCGGAGCGTCGACGAGCGAGCGGACCGGAGCCGGGAACGCCGTCCCGCCGTACTTCGCGTCGGCGACGCGCATGATGCGCGGCCAGATCTGGTGGCGCACCTGACCGGCGTTCACCCGGTTGAGACTGAATCCGCGCATGGAGGTGAAGCCGGTCACGTTGCCGACCCAGGTGGCGGTGGCGACCTCGGTGCTCGCGCCGACCATCCACGTGTGCAGCGCGTCGTCCGTGGTGCCGGTCTTGCCGATGTGCGGCACTCCGGTGCGGGGGTTGGAGGGGGCGCCGGTGCCGCCCGTCACCACCTGCTGCAGGGCGTAGCCGGCGGTCGCGGCCACCTCCTCGGACATCCCCTGGCTGCACTCGGAGGCGGGCGGCGCGACGTCGGCGCCCGTGCGGTCGACGATGCGGTCGATCGCGATGGGCGTGCAGACGGTGCCCTTGTTCGCGAAGCCGGCGAAGGCCGTGGCCATCGTGAGCGGAGCGATCTCGTTGGTGCCGAGGATGGTCGGCGCGAGCTTCTGCAGCTCGGTCCCGTCGGCACGGTGCACGCCCATCGCCAGCGCCGTGTTGCGGATGCCGCAGAGGTCCAGCTGCTGGGCCATGGCGGCGAACGAGGTGTTGATCGAGCCGGTCGTGGCCTGCAGAGCCGTGGTCACTCCTCCGTTGCCGCCCTCGTCGTTCCCGGGGTTCCAGGACTCGCCGTAGTAGACGCCGTCGGGCTCGCAGCTGTCACGGAAGGTCGTGTAGGCGCGGCGGGTGCCGTCGACGCTCTCGCCGAGCGAGTGCCCCTCCTGCAGCCACTCCGCCAGGGTGAACACCTTGTAGGTCGACCCGACCTGGAATCCCGAGGAGCCGCCGTACCCGAAGTCGGTGTTGTAGTTGACGCTCGTGTAGTTGGGGCCCGTCAGGTCGGGATCGTTGGAGTAGTCCTTGTTCTGGGTCATCGCGAGGATGCGGCCGGTGCCGACCTCGACCGAGACGCTCGCGCTGCCGATGTTCACGTTCGCCATCGACTTGGGCACCCAGTCGTCGGTGGCCGAGACGGCGGCCTGCTGCAGGTCGGAGTCGAGGGTCGTGTAGATCCGGTAGCCGCCGCGCTTGAAGGTGGCGTCGCGCTCGTCCTGGCTCGCACCGAACGCGTCGTCGTTCTTGACGACCCAGGTGACGTAGTCGCAGAAGAAGGCCGCGACTCCGGCGGTCTGGCAGCCGGTGCTCGGCTCGGTGATGTTCGGCGTCACGGGCTCGGCGACGGCCGCCTGCGCCTGCTCGGACGTCACCTTCGACTCGAGGTCCATGCGGGTGACGATGTAGTCGCGCCGGTCCCGGGTCTGCGGGTAGCCCTCCGCGGCGGGGTTCGCCGGGTCGCCGGGCCGGTCGAAGCGGAACTTCTCGGGGTTGTTCACGATCGCGACGAGCGCGGCGGACTGCGCGAGCGAGAGGTCCTTCGCGCTCACTCCGAAGTAGTAGCGGGCGGCCGCCTCGACGCCGTAGACGGTGCCGCCGAACAGGGCGATGTTGAGGTAGCCCAGCAGGATGTCGTTCTTCGGGTACTCCTTCTCGAGCCCGATGGCGAGCCGCATCTCGGCGACCTTGCGCTCCGGAGTGGTCTCCGTGGCCTCGCGGTAGGCCGCGTCGCGCTCGATCGGATCGCTGAGCGCCTCCGCCTTCTGCACGAGCACGTTCTTGACGTACTGCTGCGTGATGGACGAGCCGCCCTGGACGTCCCCGCCCATGGCCGTGGTCGCGGCCGCGCGGACGGTGCCGAGCAGATCGATGCCGCCGTGCTCGTAGAAGCGGGGGTCCTCGGAGGCGACCACGGCGTCCTTCACGAACGGCGAGATCTCGTCCCAGCCCACTTCGACGCGGTTCTGGGCGTAGAAGGAGGCGAGCAGCACGTCGCCGCCGGAGGAGTCCTTCGCGTACACGTCGCTCTTCTCGGCGAGCGTGCCGATCTCGAGGTACTCGGGGAGGTTGTCGAACATCTCCACCGTGTTGCCGGCGGCCATGCCGCTCAGCGCGATCGCCGGCGTCACCGAGGCGGCCACCAGGACTCCCGCGACGACGCTCATGGCGACGATGCCGATCAGGCCGCCGACGGCGCCCCCGATGGTCTTCACGACTCTGGTCCCGCCCTGCCCCGACATAGAATCAGCGTAGTCGCCGCGCTCGGACGAGCCGCGGCGCTCATCCCGCCGACGCGCGGCGCTCAGCAGTCGTCCCGCACCGGCCGCACCCGAGGAGAGCCATGTCCGTCCCGCGCTGGGAGTACATCACCACCCCGCTGATGATCCACAACACCACGGCGATCCTGAACACCTGGGGATCCGAGGGCTGGGAGCTGGTCCAGATCGTGACCGGTCCCGAGGGCGGCCTCGTCGCGTACCTCAAGCGCCCCGTCGCCGAGGCCGGCGCGTGATCGCCGAGCGTCTCGCGGCGCTCGGCGTCGAGCTGCCGGCGGTCGCGGTCCCCGCCGGCGCCTACGTCCCCGCCGTCGTGCACGGCGGCCTCGTCTACACGGCCGGGCAGATCCCCTTCGTCGACGGCGCTCTGCCGCTGGTCGGCAAGGTCGGCGCCGAGGTGTCGCCCGAGCAGGCGAAGGAGCTGGCCCGCACCTGCGCCCTCAACGCGCTCGCGGCCGTCGCCGACGCGATCGGATCGCTCGACCGGGTGACGCGGATCGTGAAGCTCACCGGCTTCGTCGCGTCCGCCTCCGGCTTCACCGGGCAGCCCGGCGTGATCAACGGCGCCTCGGAGCTGCTCGGCGACGTGTTCGGCGAGCCCGGCCGTCACGCGCGCTCGGCCGTCGGGGTGGCGGAGCTGCCCCTCGGCGCTCCCGTCGAGGTCGAGCTGATCGTCGCCTTCGACTGACGCACCGCCCCCTCCGGCCCACGCGGCGGGAGGGGGCGGCGCTCGGTCAGTCCGCGGCGATCGCGGAGGAGATCACCGCCATCACCTGCGTGTCCGCGAGCGTCGTCGTGTCGCCCACGGCACGTCCCTCCGCCACGTCGCGCAGCAGCCGGCGCATGATCTTCCCCGAGCGGGTCTTGGGCAGCTCCTGCACCACGAAGATCCGCTTCGGGCGGGCGATCGCGCCGATGTGCTCGGCGACGTGCGCCTTCAGGGTGGCCTCGAGCTCGTCGTGCCCGTGGGCCAGCGCCTCGGCCTGGCTCGCCTTCGCGATCACGAACGCGACCACGGCCTGACCGGTGGTCTCGTCCGCGGCTCCCACGACGGCCGCCTCGGCGACGACCGGGTGCGAGACGAGGGCCGACTCGATCTCGGCGGTCGAGAGGCGGTGGCCGGAGACGTTCATCACGTCGTCCACGCGCCCCAGGAGCCAGAGGTCGCCGTCCTGGTCGCGACGCGCCCCGTCGCCCGCGAAGTAGCGGTCGCCGAACTTCGACCAGTAGGTCTCGACGTACCGCTCCGGGTCGCCCCAGATGCCGCGCAGCATCGCCGGCCAGGGCTCGGTGATCACGAGCAGTCCGCCCTCGTCGGCGCCGACCGGCGTCCCGGAGTCGTCGACCACGTCGATCGAGATCCCCGGCAGAGCGACCTGCGCCGACCCGGGCTTGAGAGTCGTCACCCCGGGCAGGGGGGACACCATCATCGCGCCGGTCTCGGTCTGCCACCAGGTGTCGACGATGGGGGTGCGGCCGCCGCCGATGACGTCGCGGTACCAGACCCACGCCTCCGGGTTGATCGGCTCGCCGACCGATCCGAGCAGGCGCAGGCTCGAGAGGTCGAAGCGCTGCGGGATCTGCCGGCCGAGCTTCATGAAGGAGCGGATCGCCGTGGGCGCCGCGTAGAGGATCGTCACGCCGTGCTTCTCGACGATCTCCCACCAGCGGCCGGGATGCGGGCTGTCGGGAGTGCCCTCGTACATCACCTGGGTGGCGCCGTTGGCGAGCGGGCCGTAGACGACGTAGCTGTGTCCGGTGATCCAGCCCACGTCCGCGGTCGACCAGTAGACGTCCGACTCGGGGTGCAGGTCGAAGACCGCGCGGTGCGTGAAGGCGACCTGGGTGAGGTACCCGCCGCTGGTGTGCAGGATGCCCTTGGGCTTCCCGGTCGTGCCGCTCGTGTAGAGGATGAAGAGGGGCTGCTCGGCGGGGAACGGCTTGGCGACGTGGTCGGCGTCGACCGCCACGATCTCCTCGTGCCACCAGAGGTCGCGCCCCTCGTGCCAGGCGACCTCGTTGCCTCCGCGGCGCACGACCAGGACGTGCTGGACGCTGGACTCGCCGCCGAGGGCGAGCGCGGCGTCGACCGCCGGCTTCAGGGGCGAGACGGCGCCCTTGCGCCAGCCGCCGTCGGCGGTGATGACGAGTGTCGCCTCCGCGTCGTCGATCCGCGCGCGGAGGCTCTCGGCGCTGAAGCCGCCGAAGACGACGGAGTGGACCGCCCCCAGCCGAGCGACGGCCAGCATCGCGATGACCGCCTCCGGGATCATGGGCAGGTAGATCGCGACGCGGTCGCCGGCGCGGACGCCGAGGCTCGTGAGCAGGTTCGCGGCGCGCTTCACCTCGGCGGTGAGCTCGGCGTAGGTGATCGAGCGGGAGTCGCCGGGCTCGCCCTCCCAGTGCAGGGCGACGCGGTCGCCGTGGCCGGCCAGGACGTGGCGGTCGAGGCAGTTGTAGGCCACGTTCAGCTCACCGTCGTCGAACCACTTCGCGAACGGGGGCTCGCTCCAGTCGAGCGTGCGCGTGAACGGCCGGTGCCAGTGCAGGAGCTCGCGGCTCCGGTCGGCCCAGAAGGCGAGGCGGTCGGCCGCGGCCTCGTCGTAGAGCGCGGCGGTCGCGACCGCTCCGGCGGCGAGATCGGCCGGCGGCGGGAACCGGCGGGTCTCGTGGAGGAGGTTGTCGATGGCGTTCCGGTCGGCGGCCGGGGCGTCGGGGGGAGTGGACATCTGCGATTCGCTCCTTCGCGAGTGAGACGTTCGCCGGCCCGCGCGGTCGGCGTCGCACCACCGTAGCGCCCACCTCCAGCGCGGATCGCCGAGCGCCGCAAGCTGGGTGCGGGGCGGGTGTCGGATAAGAGTCCGCAGAGAACAGGATCCGGGCTTGGCGAATCGCGATCCGTCCCCTACAGTTGCATACGGCCGAATGAACTTCGGCCCAGCGGCGCAAGTGATTCCCCCCAATCCAGCGCCGCCGAGGCGGCACCTGTTCCCCCCAATGGGTGCCGCCCCCTTCTTCCCGCCGGATCCGGCGGACGGGCGCCCCCGCTCGAGCCCTGCTCGCGGGGGCGTTTCCGCGTCGCCGGGACGTCTCCGTCGCGGGACGTCTCCTCGTCGACCGGGCTTCTCTGCGCCGTGGGGACCTCTCCTCGGAGCGGCTCCCTGGCGGGAGCTCCGGGCCGCCCCTGCGCGCGCGTTCGGCCCGGGTCGTTCCTCCACAGGCGCCGACGCGGGCGTCTCTCCTCCGATCGGGCAGGGAGCGCCCCGGCGCGCGGAACGGGCTCGTAGCGTGCCGGGATGACCCGCGACTTCGTCCCCCTCGTCCCCGCCGAGCACCGCCGCGACCCGCTGCCGGTGCGGCCCGCCGCCGCCGGCCTCGGGCTGCTCGCGCCGCACGCCGCGGATCCCGCGGTGACCGACCTCTTCGTGAACGGCGGCGCGGGCCTCTGGATCGACCGGGGCGGTGGTGCGGAGCGGGTTCCGGAGTGGACGCTCGACGCCGCCGGAGCACGGCGGCTGGCCGTCGCGCTGGTCGCGGCCGGCGGACGGCACGTCGACGAGGCGAGCCCGTGCGTGGACGTCAGGCTCCGCCACGGGGTCCGTGTGCACGTCGTGCTGCCGCCGGTGGCGACAGGGGGAGCGCTCGTGTCGGTGCGGGTGCCTCGGTCGGACTCCTGGACGCTCGGGGAGCTGCAGGCGGCGGGGATGCTGGACGACGACGGGGTGCGGCTTCTGCGCCGCGCCGTCCGCGAGCGGTGGAACCTGCTGATCACGGGAGCGGGCGGATCGGGGAAGACCACCCTGCTCGGCGCCCTGCTCGGGTGCGCGGCGCCGACCGAGCGGATCGTGGCCATCGAGGACGTCGGCGAGCTGCGGCCGGCGCACCCGCACGTCGTCTCGCTCGAGGCGCGGCAGCCCAACCTCGAGGGCGCCGGTGCCGTGGGCCTGGACCGGCTCGTGCGGGAGGCGCTGCGGATGCGTCCGGACCGCCTGGTCCTCGGCGAGTGCCGCGGCGTCGAGCTGCGCGAGCTGCTGTCCGCGCTGAACACCGGGCACGACGGCGGTGCGGGGACCCTCCACGCGAACTCCCTCGAGGACGTGCCCGCGCGTCTCGAGGCGCTCGGG